>JAFUJY010000180.1 GCA_017467985.1 Bacillota bacterium | reverse complement strand
TTCAGGGTACCCTGGGCGATATTGATCTTGATGGCCCGGGCCACACGCTCGGCTACCACCAGGGATTCCAGAGTCACGCCATTGAGTTCAGCCTTGGCTTCGTCAATGGTCAGCCCACGGCCCAGTAAAATGCCCACCAGACGGGTACGACCGCCGTAAACCGTCACATACAGGTCGCCGGCGCCCACTGCCAGGTTCTCTAATGTTCCGGCTTGCTGGAAATCCAGTAAACGGGACATTTCCTTCACACTCTGACCAAAAACCGCCGCCTGAGAATTAAAATGCAGTTCGCTGTCCAGACCAAAGGCCTTTTGATTGAGACCGATGGTCAGGGCGATGCCCAGAGCATAACCATTTTTCAAAGCCACGGCACTTTCAATGCCCACCACGTCGGTGGAGAGGCTGATATGGTAATAGTCCGTCTCCATAATGGCGCGAATCTTCTCCAGGGTTGCCATATCTTTACCGCAGAAGGCCACCTCCGTCTGATCATGGAATACCAATTCATAACTGGTACAGGGACCACCAATGGCATTAAAAGAAATCTTCTTACCCAGAGCATCTGCCTTTTTCTGCCAGTATTCAGGATAACAGATGAGCTTGCCCTCGGGGGTGTCGTACAAGCCTTTGGTAACGGTAAGTAAGGGGATATTTTCCGGAATCAGGGGCAGAATGGTGTCTGCAAACCAATCCACACCAAAGCTGCTGACGCCGCCGATAATCAGATCGGCCCCGTCAATGGCCTTTTCCACATCTTCAATTTGATAATATTGAACACCTTCCGGAAAATCCTTGGTAAACTTGGGATGACGATGGGTTTCCTGGCTAATGCGGATAATTTCACGGTCCAGGGGCGTGCCCACCAGACGAACTTCATGGCCGTTTTCTCGGGCGGGAAAAGCCAGAGCAGAGCCCATCATACCGGATCCAATAATGGTTACAATTGACATAATATTCACCTTCTGTATGAAAAAGTTTGAAAAGGATTGCAAAAAGATGCAAAATGTACTATGATGTAAGTATAGTGCGAAATGATAAAAATGTCAATGCAGACATTTTATTATGAAAGTTTTTCAAAATTTGACCAAGAGTTTTTCAAAGTTTTGCAAATAAGGAGAGAGTCAAATGCTGCAGTGGGAACGGGAACAACAGATTTTACAGTATCTGGAGCAAAAACAGACATCCAGTGTAAAGGAATTGGCCAAGTATTTGTATGTCAGTGAGGCATCTGTACGCCGAGATTTGGAAAAAATGGAAAAGGCGGGGATTGTGGAGCGGGTTTACGGCGGTGTGTTGCTGAGCAAATACCGCAATGGAATTAAGCCTGCCCAGATGCGGGATAAGGATTACACTGATCGTAAAGAACTGATCGCAGAAAAAGCATCCAAAAAGGTATCCGATGGGGATACGATCTTAATGGATGCTTCCACCACTGTATTTCGCATGTGTCGGTATCTGAAGAAAAAGAAGAATCTGAAGGTGATCACCAATAGTCCCCGTATTTGTACAGAACTGGCAGATTGCGCTGAGATTACTGTTTTTTGTACCGGCGGGACGTATACCGCAAAAAATCACTGTTTTCTGGGAAGTTATGCGGAACAGTTCCTGGAAAAAGTCAATGCAGATGCAGTGTTTTTCTCAGCTCAGGGCATTGACCCTTATGGAAGAATCAGTGATGTGAGCGAGGAAGAAATCTCCATGGATCAAGCCATGATGTATCATGCAAGAAAAAAGTATTTTTTGTGTGACAGTTCAAAATTCGGAGTGGTGCGCCCTTTTACGTTGTGTACCAAAGAAGATGTAGATGAAATCCTGTGCGACATTGAGCTGGAGTTTCTTCCATTATAATAGTTCAATGTCAGCGTATACCGGGGAATGATCGGTGGAATCCAGCGCATTTCGGTCAGTGGCCACAATATAGGAAGAAACGGTGTATCCATCACCCAGTCCCACAATGTGGTCAATGGCCAGACTCTGGTCTCCCTCTCGCAGTGTACCATGATAGCGGCCATCTTCACCAAGAACAGGATAGTCCTGATAGGTGATTAAATCGGTCTTCTCGGCGGCAAAGGGAAAGAGACGATAAATATGGTTGTGGTCATAGATCTCGAATACACTGCTGGAAGGCGTGGTATTCATATCTCCAAAGGCAAAAACGGGGCAATGATATGTATCATGAATGTAACACATAAGGGTACTCATCTGCCGGGCATTTTCTTCACGAATGAGGTCGTGTTCAGGGCCCATCATGAACCAAAAGTGGGTATTGCAGACGGCAAAGGTCTTATCACCATCCTGCAGCACCGCCCAAGTGATAGCCTTGGAACGATCGGGGGTCTCCTGCAGCAGTTCATAACCTTTGTCCAGTAGGGTGTATTTTTTCTTAAAAGCCAGAGGAACATAGTCGTCTGTATTAAAAGTTTCAGAACCCAGCAAACAATAGTTCTCCTGCAGCTTGGCAAAGAGCTCGCCGGCATACCAGCCGGGAGTTGCTTCCTGCATACCGATGATATCGGCATCATATTTTTGAAAAACAGAGTAGAGCAGATCTTCACGAACGGATACGGGGTTATTGAAATAGTCGCCCCAGATATTACTGGTCATAATACGCATAACAAAATACCTCCTGTATGATGTTGAGGTTATTATAGCACAGGAGAAGTTGAAATGCAAAGTTTTAAAAACAAAAAACCGAGCAAGTTGTGCTCGGTGTAATGTCAGAAGGCGTCACCCAGATTTGAACTGGGGATGAAGGTGTTGCAGACCTCTGCCTTACCACTTGGCTATGACGCCAGATGACCCGTGGGAGAATCGAACTCCCGTTACCGCCGTGAAAGGGCGATGTCTTGACCGCTTGACCAACGGGCCTTATTATGCGTCGCATTTCTCAGCGACGAATGTTATTCTACCATATAGTAAAAGAAATGTCAACACTTTTTTTGAAAAAAATAAATTTATTTTTGCAAAATCGGGTTTGTAATTTTGAAATGAAATAGTCATAAGATTTAACAGAGATTTTATACTTTTGATCTTGCTTTTTTATTCTTTTCACGGTATAGTATATGTAGGGGATAAGGTTTTATTACATATATTTGAATCGCATGTTCAAGTCATCGGTTCGTTGATGACAAAAGGAGGACTGCACATGTACCATTTGTTTCAGCAGTATTTTCAACAATATCTGAGCATTTATTCTGAAGAGATTGCAGAGAATGAGTA
>JAFUJY010000179.1 GCA_017467985.1 Bacillota bacterium | reverse complement strand
TGACGATCGCCGGTAACCTTGGTGATCAGCTCTTCATCCTGCGCATCCTTCCAGCTCTCAGGAACTTCTACCTTAACGATACCCTTAGCACCTTCATCGATAGCATTATAGTTCATCTGAACTACATCGTCACCCTTACGGCCGTAAGAAGCCTTAGCAGCAGCCTTCATCAGCTCGTTAGCCTTCTCCTCAGGAATGATGTTAGCCAGCTTGAAGAATGCAGACTGCAGAATGGTATTGGTACGAACCGGACCCATACCGGTAGCGATACCGATCTTAACAGCGTCGATGGTGTAGAAGTTGATGTTATGGTCAGCGATGTACTTCTTAACCTGACCGGGCAGTTCCTTCTCCAGAGCTTCTGCATCCCAAGAGCAGTTCAGCAGGAAAGTACCACCGTCAACAACTTCCTGAACCATGTTGTACTTACGGATGTATGCCGGATTATGACATGCAACGAAGTTAGCCTTACGGATCAGGTAAGTGGACTTAATCGGCTTGTTACCAAAACGCAGGTGAGACATGGTAACACCACCGGACTTCTTGGAGTCGTAATCAAAATATGCCTGAGCATACATGTCAGTGTTATCACCGATGATCTTGATGGAGTTCTTGTTAGCACCTACAGTACCGTCAGAACCCAGACCCCAGAACTTACAGTTAACAGTACCCTCGGGGGTAGTGATCAGCTGCTCGCCCAGTTCCAGAGACAAATTGGTAACATCATCAACGATACCGATGGTGAACTTAGCCTTCTCGGTGTTGTTGAATACAGCAACGATCTGAGTGGGGGTAGTATCCTTGGAACCCAGACCATAACGACCGGACAGGATAGGAGTCTGATCGAACTTGGTGCCCTTCAGAGCAGCAACAACGTCCAGATACAGAGGCTCGCCCAGAGCACCGGGCTCCTTGGTTCTGTCCAGAACGGAAATAACCTTAACGGTTTCAGGAATAGCGTTAACCAGAGCTTCTGCGCAGAAAGGTCTGTACAGACGAACCTTAACAACACCAACCTTCTCGCCCTTGCTCAGCAGATAGTCGATGGTCTCTTCGATGGTGTCACATACGGAACCCATAGCGATGATAACCTTCTCGGCATCAGCAGCACCATAGTAGTTGAACAGCTTATAGTCGGTACCGATCTTCTCGTTAACCTTGTCCATGTAAGTCTGAACAACAGCGGGCAGAGCATCATAATAAGGATTACAAGCTTCTCTTGCCTGGAAGAAGATATCGGGGTTCTGAGCGGAACCTCTCTGACAAGGATGATTGGGGTTCAGAGCATGCTTACGGAAAGCATCAACAGCCTCCATATCAACCATATCCTTCAGATCTTCGTAATCCCAGGTCTCGATCTTCTGCAGCTCGTGAGAAGTACGGAAACCATCAAAGAAGTTAATGAACGGTACGCGGCCCTTGATAGCTGCACAGTGTGCAACGGGGGTCAGGTCCATAACTTCCTGTACGCTGGATTCACACAGCATAGCGCAACCGGTCTGACGACATGCGTAAACGTCGGAGTGGTCACCAAAAATAGACAGAGCGTGGCTAGCCAGAGCACGAGCGGATACATTGAATACGCCCGGCAGCTGCTCACCGGCAACCTTGTACAGGTTGGGGATCATCAGCAGCAGACCCTGAGAAGCGGTGTAAGTAGTAGTCAGCGCACCAGCTGCCAAAGAACCATGTACGGTACCGGCTGCACCGGCCTCAGACTGCATCTCAGTTACCTGAACGGTCTGACCAAAAATATTGGTTCTTCCGGCAGTTGCCCATTCATCTGTAGCTTCAGCCATTACAGATGACGGAGTAATCGGATAGATAGCCGCAACGTCGGTATATGCATAAGAAGCATGAGCCGCTGCGTGGTTACCATCCATTGTTTTCATCTTTCTTGCCATTGGAAAACATCCTTTCTTCCTGAGCAGGATCCTGCCTGCTCTGATTTGTATTTTGAAAGATGCCATGCAAATAGAAGGCATCTTGTCATACCTGATCCTATTCTACCATTTTTTCAAGAATCTGTAAATAGTTCTGTGGATTTTTTCACAAAAATTTATTTTTTCAGGTACTTTTCGAACCAATCACCGATCTCTTTTAAGCGGCGCAGACGATTTTTAGGCTTACCACCCCTAGACAGTTCATGATTCTCGCCATGGAACAACGTCATGCGGGCAGGAGTGCCGTTCATCTGCAGGGCATTGAACATCTGCACCGCATCGCTCATCCAGCAGCGGTAGTCCTCATCCGACTGAATAAACAGCGTGGGCGTCACCGCATTGGGCGCGTACTTTAGGGGAGATGTGGCCCAAACCGTATCAAATCCCTGCCACGGGTCTGTCCCCAACTGGGCCATATTGTGGTTGAAACCAATATCCGTACACAGAGATTTGGTCAGATAATTGGAAATACTGCGCTGGGACGCGGCCGCTGCGTAACGATCCGTATGGCCAATCATCCAGTTGCACATAAAGCCGCCGTAAGAGCCGCCGCAGATACCGATATGCTTTTCATCCAGGTCCGGATAGCGTTTGATAACTTCATCGGTGAAATCCATGAAGTCTTCATAGTCGATCTTACCCAGGTTTTCGGTCACATTAGCAAACTCCTCTCCCCGGCCATCACTCCCTCTGGGATTGGTATAAAACACAAAATACCCTTGAGAGGCAAAACACTGCATTTCGTGGTGGAACACTGCACCGAAAACCACCTTAGGCCCGCCGTGCATTTCCAGAATACCCGGATACTTCTTGCCCGGCTCGTAGCCCGCCGGCTTCAGCACAAAGCCCTCCAGCTCCACGCCGGCCCGATTCTTAAAGGTAAAATATTCGGGAATGCTCAGTTCATGCTCCTGGTGATAGGGGCTGTTCAGCTCCGTCACCTGGGTCTCCTCACCGGTGATCAGGTTCAGGCGATACACTTCGGTCAACTTCATGTCCCGCATGGCGGTCATGTAGATATAATCCCCGGCCAGGCCAAAGGACGAGATCTGTCCCGGCTTGTCGCACAGTATATCCACCTTACCATCTTCAATACACATACGCATTAGGCGGGCATGATTCCAGTGGGTATTCAGGAAATACAGCCAGCCGCCCCGGGCTGCCAGTTTCTCCCCTGCCCCATAGGTGGCGTCGGAACCCACTGTGGAGGAGGCTGCACCATCCATATAGGGCAGTTCCCGCAGGGACTTTTCTACTATATTATATACGTAATATCTGGGACTGCGGCCGGGCCATTCGTAGGTCTGGGCCGTAAAGAACAGCTGATGATCGTCGATGAAACAAAGACTTCCAATCTCGGCGGTCTCTGCCAAGTTCAGCTGGCACTTCTGTCCATTTACATACAATTCGTTGCCATGACCGGCCACGTCTTTGATCATGCTGCCGCACCAGGCACCATTATATCCCCCTGGGGACATGGTATAACCATCCACATCGAAGGGGGCTTGGGTCACCGTGGTACTGGCCTTTGCCTTCATGTCGTAGATTTTCAGCTCACTGCGCTTGCCATTGGTCACCCCCTGGCCGTTAAACCAGAAAGGCAGTTCATCAAATACCCAAAAGTCCTCTTCCACCTCCGGCTGCACGCTTTCAGTATACAACCAGCGATTCTCAGACATCTTCTTCAGGCCGCCGGCAGCTCCTTCGATCTCCAAATACAGCTTGGCCTCGCCGCCATGAATGTTGATCTGATACCACTGACCCTTTTTCACGCCTTTTTCTTTATCACGACCGGTGGCGAACACAATATTATCATTATCCAGCCAAATAGCACCCTTTTCATCCTCGCCGGCGGTCAGAGGGAAGTAATCCCCACTTTCCACATCCAGCAGCCACAGGCCGGACTTATAGCCGTTTTTATCCTCATCTGCCCAGGTCACTGTGAACACGCCGTGCTTTCCATCCGGGGACATCTTTAAGTCGGACACAAATCGAAACTGATACAGGTCTTCATATACAATGGGTTTCATTTTACATCCTCCTTTAAGTATTTATCCATCCACCCCAAAATCTCTTCCATACGGCGGATGCGGCTCTTGGGCCGTCCGGACCGAGATAGTTCATGGGTTTCTTTCTTAAACAATACCAGCCTAGCCTCACAGCCATGCATCTTCAGTGCGGTAAACATGGAGATGCCCTCACCCATCCAGCAGCGATAGTCACTGTCGGAGTGAATAAACAGTGTGGGGGTGGTGCATTTGTCCGCATATTTCAACGGGGAATGTTCCCACATCACATCCACATTTTCCCGGGTAATGGTTCCCTGGTGGGTTCTGGTGAAAGTATGGCCGATGTCAGAAGAATGTTCAAACAAAATCCAGTTGGAAATGCTGCGCTGGGATACTGCTGCTTTAAATCGATCTGTATGGCCGATGATCCAGTTGGTCATGAAGCCGCCGTAGGAACCGCCGGTTACACCCACCCGGTTTCGATCCACATCCGGGTACTTGGCCAGCATCTCATCGGTAAACTCCATCAGGTTCTCGTACTCCACTGTACCGTACTTGCCGCAGATATCACCAAATTCATTTCCTCGGCCATCACTCCCCCGAGGATTACAATAAAATACAAAGTAGCCGGCGTTGGCCCACACCTGCATTTCATGGTGGAACACGCTGCCAAAGGCTGTCCGCGGACCGCCATGGATGTGGAGAATGGCCGGATAGGCAATGCCGGGCTGATACCCCACGGGTTTTAAGGCATAGCCGTGGATCTCAAAACCGTCCTGACCCACATAGCTGTGGAACTCCGGCACACTCACCATGTGACCGGCACTCCAGGCATCATTCAAATGACTCACCTGCTG
>JAFUJY010000178.1 GCA_017467985.1 Bacillota bacterium | reverse complement strand
TACCAGGGCCTCTGCATTTACATTGCCGGGAGTTACAACTCGTCCTTTAAATGTCTTCATATTATTTGCCCCCTTTCGTCAGCTGTTCAAGGATTTCATCGTCCGTATAATAACGGGCCGTGGTATATGTACGCAGTTTGTTGCTGGATGTAATAACAGGCATAGGTCCGCACAGGGGGTTATTCATGTACATCAGCGGGCAGATGTACGAAGTGATCACGCCGGTGGCCTTCAACCGGGCGGCATAGGGCGTGGACTCGAACTTCTTCAAAACCGCCGGAGCCGCGGTAAATACGGTGGGCACCAGCACTTTCTTGTTGCCGGAAGCAGCCAGACCCGCCTCAATCTTCTCCGTCCAATCCTTTAGCTGCTGCAGACTCATATGGGGACAGCCCATAAAGCACAGCTTAGGCTTAGCATCTTTATTTTTCCAAACAACGGGATAGCTCTTATAAACCCGTTCCAGTTCTGCATCATCAATCACATAGGTCTTAGCATCGGGCAAAATCAGACTCTCACCCTGCTCCACCGCATCTGGGGTCAGACCTTCAATATGATACAGACCCACTGCACCATTGGAGGCTGTGGCAGCGCCAAAATCCTTCAAATAAGTGCAGGCAGCATCGTCCAGAGTATTGCCCAGCCACTTATCCAGGCCCTTTACATAGGGAACGGCCTCCATAACCTTCATACCAATGGCAGAACCCAGCAATTGTGCTTCCGGCTTCTTGGCAGTCTTGATCTCGATGATCCAGCTTGCCTTGCGTCCCTCTTCTGTCAGCAGGCCAAAATAAGGAACATAACCGATGATGGACCCCATCAGGTCGATAATACCGGAGTTGCGATTACAATGGGCACCCAGCACGGAGTTGGCGTACACCACCGCGGAGGACTCGGACCAGGACAGCACATCGCCCTTACTCGGCTTATTACCCACTTCGTCCATGTAACAGGTACAGGTAAAGGCATCTTTATCCATCAATCCCAGTTTCAGCAGCTGTTCCTCATAAAAGTCCTGCTTGGAGTACATGAACTTATTAAAAATCAGCTTCTGCAGAAAGTTGGCAGGCACATTGGTATCCAGCGGACGGGGGTCCATGGAAAATGTCTGGCCGGACAGCGCCCCAGCCTCAATCAACTGGGTCATCAGGTCATACACCGGCCCCAAAGCCTTCAGGCCAAAGGATGTTACCAGATGATTATGTTCGCTGGTGATGGGCACCAGCTTGGTGGCGCCAAAAAGTTCTCCGTAGCGCACCACCGTCTCCATGACCTTCGCCAAGGTCTCTCCCTTTTCGCCATTCAAGATGGCCTGCTGCTCCTGGGTGAGCACCATGTTGTACTTCATAAACCGTTCCTCCTATTGTTCTTTATTGTATCTTGCTTCTTTTTTTGCAGCCCGCAGCGCGGCCCGGGCCTGCTTTTGATCCTCCCGGTACTTGGCTTCCAGCTCCTTATTGGCCTGTCTCTCGGCCTTACGCTCTGCCTGACGAGCCCGCATCTTGGCAAATTGCTCTGTACGATCGTCAAAGACCTGGAACATAAAGCTAAACAGTCCGTATGCGGCGGACATGAACAGCATCATGAATACAATCAGGTCGGCATTGAACCGCTGCAGTGCGAAGAACCCGGGGAAGAACAGGATCCCACCCCAGAATATAATGGTTACACACACATAAATGGTGACACGCAGCCAGTTAAAGGGTTTGCTGATGCGGTACAAAATCAACAATCCGGTGAAGCCGGCCACCACCACGCACAGGGTGGACACCATGCTGGACTCCAACCCAAATCTTCCCGCACAGAACAAAATAAAGCAAATATTGATAACAACGGATAATCCTCCCGGAATGGCCTTGGACAGGACATTTCGCAGGAACTTGCCCTTTACCCGGTCTCGATTGGGCTGCAGCGCCAGAAAAAACGCAGGAATACCGATACAGCTGGTGCTGATCAGACTCATTTGGATGGGAATAAAGGGGTATTGTAATGTAATAAAGGCAAATAACAAGGCCAGCAAGCCGGAATATACGGTTTTGATCAGGAACAACGAGGCTGAACGCTGAACATTGTTGATACAGCGGCGTCCCTCTGCCACCACATGGGGCATGGCGTCAAAATTGGACTCCAGCAGAACCAGTTCCGCCGCATTTCGGGCTGCATCCGTACCCGAGGCCATGGCAATACTGCAGTCCGCTTCTTTCAAGGCCAAGACATCGTTCACACCGTCACCGGTCATGGCTACCGTACGGCCCGCCTTTTTCATGGCCTGCACCAGCTGTTTTTTCTGCTGGGGCGTTACACGGCCAAAAACGGTGTACTTGGTGGCTGCCGCCGCAAAATCTTCATCTGTTTGCAGCGTGCTGGCATCCACCATCTTATCCCAGTTTTTCACGCCGGCGTACTTGGCGATGCCTGCAACAGTCTGAGGACTATCACCGGAAATCACCTTAATATCCACACCCTGCTGGGCAAAATACTCTAATGTGGGCTTGGCTGCTTCACGCACCTTATCCCGCAGCAAAATCAATCCAATGGGTACGATGGCACTTGCATCAGGGAGATTCTCGCCCTTGAACTTTTCATCGGAGTGAACCACCAGCAGTACGCGGTACTCCATGGCATATTCTTCGATTTTCTTGCGCAGATCCGCCCCCATGGACGGGTACAAGAACTCTGCCGCACCAATGCAAAATGTGCCGTGTTCCTCAAAATAAGCCCCGGACCATTTGGTCTTACTGGAGAAAGACACCGCCTTCTTGCACTTCCATTTTTCAGAACCGTCATCCGGATACTTCTCCATGATAGCCTTAAAGGTGGCATTGTGGTCGGGAATGGCCTTGGTCAGCTCGATCAGCGCCTTGGGAATCCACTTGGCATAGGCCTCCCCCAGCATCATGGTGTCTACCACTTCCATGTATCCTTCCGTCAACGTACCGGTCTTGTCCAGGCACAGGGTATCCACCCGGGCCAAAGTCTCGATGCAATACAGCTGCTGCACCATAACCTTGTATTGGGACAGACGAATCACACTCACCGCCAGCGCCGTACTGGTCAAAAGCATCAATCCCTCGGGAATCATGCCGATCAAAGACGCCGTGGTAGAAACCACCGCACTCTGGAAGGTGGCATCCGGCAGATTAAATTGTTTTAAGAAGATAATGATTCCTAAAGGCACGATCAGCACGGAAATCACCCGCACGATCCACTGCAGGGAGGTCATAATTTCAGAATTGATTTTTTTCACCACTTTGGCGCCGCTGGAAATGGAAGAAACGTATTTATTCTTGCCCACCTGCACCGCCTGAGCCCGGCACTTACCGCTGATCAGGAAAGACCCGGCCATCATGGTGTCTCCCGGCTCCTTAATAATGGCATCCGCCTCGCCGGTGATGAAGGACTCATCCACCTGGCAGGTGCCATCCAGCACCAGCGCATCCGCCTGCACCTGGTTGCCCGCCTCCAGGATCATCAAATCATCCTGCACCACATCTTCACTGTGTACATCTTCTTCTTTGCCGTCCCGAACCACCTTTACCTTGCTGGCAGACAAAAAAGTCAGCCGGTCCATGGTGCGTTTGGAACGGATCTCCTGAAAAATACCGATGGCCGTATTGGCAATGATAATTCCCATAAAAGCCACATTCTTAAAAGACCCGACTGCGATGACCGCCACCGCCAGGATCAGGTTGATAAAGTTAAATAATGTGCAGACATGGCCCAAAACAATCTGCTTGATGGTCTTGGTCTGACCGGAATCATCCACATTATTTTTGCCCTCTTGCCGCCGCTGCTCCACTTCTTCTAGGGTTAAGCCCTTCTTTAGATTGACTTTATAATCCGACAGCTTGACCTCCGGTGCAGGTGCCGCCCCCGTAGCCAGAACTGTTGTCTTTTCTTCTGCCATTCTCACCACTCCTCTAATGTAACGAACTTCTCCTTTTACATTATAGACCATTTTCCCCCTAAATACCAGTCCCTATTTCTGAAAATTTCATTAAGATTTCGCGCCCGCACACACCATTTCCATTCCTATAAGTTTTTGCAATGTTTTTGCATTTTTTATAAAAACATTTGCAAAAACTTATAGGCTTCTCCCACCGTTATCAACCCGCTCGGATTGCGTAGGACAAAACGCAATAATTCGCAGCAAAAACCAGAAAATTATTGCATTCTGTCCTACGCTTTTGGAACAGACGCAACGGGCACTGCGTTGGGGTATGTCCGCTCCATGATTGCGTCCGGATAGTGGTGGTCCAGCCAGCGGGCCAGACAGCCACGGGCCGCTTTACCACGGCGCCGCTGATTGTGACGCGCCTCCGCCAGCGTGGATAAAATCATATCCAGTAACATAACGAGGCCTACGATTATCGTGAGGTCCGTCCCTATTTTGTCGGCCCACCCCCGGACCCAGGGACATATCCACATAATCCACACCATGCCCAGCAGTCCCCAGCACAGGGCAAAGGGTACACTGGTCCGTCCCCCGATACTACCCACACTTTCATTATATTGCCAGGATACGGTCCCAAACACCTTTTCCTGGCAATAGCTGCAGGCATATTCATAACACCCGCCCAGCACCGTGCTGACCCAAAAATACCCGATGGCATGCTGAAAAGGCAGAAGCCCCAGCACCTCCGTCAACAGAACCGTCCCCACCCCATACACCGGGTTAAAGGGCAAATACAGCAGCCCGCCGCGAAACTCCAGCCGCCTATGGACCAACAAACAAAACAAGGTTTCCAGCACAAATCCCGCGGCGCCGCCCATCATAAATAACCAAATATACATAAAAACACCCCCGTCCTGGAATTATTTTCCCCAGGACAGGGGTAATTATACATATGATCTGAATGCTTAGGCATCAATTGTGGAAATGGTCAGTGTGGTTTCTTCCAGAACATCCAGCAGAGCCTTGGCTGTATCCAGAGATGTAAACATTGTTACATTATACTCTGTTGCAATCTGACGCAGCTGAGCACCATCGTTCTCACTGTTGGAATCCGGAGCCTTGGTATTGATGAAATAAGCAATGTGGCCCTGACGCAATGCATTGGGAATTTCATCACTGCCCTCACTGATCTTTTTCAGAGCATGAGTACGGATACCATGTTCCTTCAAGAACTTAGCAGTGCCCACGGTTGCTTCGATATTGAAACCTAACTGGTAGAAGCGGCGAATCAAGGGCAGCGCTTCTTCCTTATCCGCATCCGCAATGGTGCAGAATACTGTACCATAGTTCTGCAGATGCATGCCGGATGCCTGAAGTGCCTTGTAGACTGCACGGGTCATGGTGCGGTCGTATCCAATGGCTTCACCGGTGGACTTCATCTCAGGAGACAGGTATGCATCCAATCCACGAATCTTGTTGAAGGAGAATACGGGAGCCTTCACATACCAGCGCTCTTTTTCATCAGGATAAACATCGAAGAAGCCCTGTTCCTTCAGGCTCTTGCCCAGGATAACTTCAGTGGCGATATCTGCCAGAGAATAACCGGTGGCCTTGGAAAGGAAGGGAACGGTACGGGAAGAACGGGGATTTACCTCGATAATATATACATTATCCTGGTTGTCTACGATGAACTGAATGTTAAACAGACCGACAATGCCGATACCCAGGCCCAACTTCTTAGCATACTGCAGGATAATACCCTTTACCTTATCGGAAATGGAGAACGGCGGGTAAACAGAAATGGAGTCGCCGGAGTGAACACCCGTACGCTCAATCAGCTCCATAATACCGGGTACGAATACATCGCGGCCATCACAAATGGCGTCGATTTCCACCTCACGGCCCTGGATATATTTATCAACCAGAACCGGCTTGTCCTCGTCAATCTCTACTGCAGTCTTCAGATAGTGGCGCAGCTGTTCTTCGTTAGCAACGATCTGCATTGCACGACCGCCCAGGACGAAGGAAGGACGAACCAGAACGGGGTAACCGATCTCCGCTGCTGCTGCAATACCGTCTTCCAACTTGGTAACGGCCTTACCCTTTGCACGGGGAATATTCAGCTCGTTCAGCAGGTTCTCAAATGCGTTACGGTCCTCTGCCCGATCAATAGCAGCACAGTCTGTACCAACAATCTTCACACCACGACTATCCAGAGGCTGTGCAAGATTGATCGCAGTCTGTCCACCCAGAGAAGCAACAACGCCTTCCGGATTTTCAAACTCCACGATGTTCATTACATCTTCCGGAGTCAGGGGCTCAAAGTACAGCTTGTCCGCAGTGGTATAGTCGGTGGAAACGGTTTCCGGATTGTTATTAATGATAATCGCCTCGTAGCCTGCATTCTTAATGGTCATTACAGCGTGTACAGTGGAGTAGTCGAACTCAACACCCTGTCCAATACGAATGGGGCCTGCACCCAGAACGATAATCTTCTTTTTGTTGGTCAGACGAGAAGCATTCTCTCCGGTATAAGAAGAATAGAAGTAAGGAATGTATGCTCCGGTATGGCAGGTGTCAACCATCTTAAATACCGGGAACAGATTCATCTGCTTACGCATATTGTATACATCCATCT
>JAFUJY010000177.1 GCA_017467985.1 Bacillota bacterium | reverse complement strand
GTGCGTGGCCCCAGTTTTTTGCATTATCCTGGTGCGTGGCCCCAGTTTTTTGCATTATCCTAGTGCGTGGCCCCAGTTTTTTGCATTATCCTGGTGCGTGGCCCCAGCTTTTTGCATTATCTTGGAACCGGGTTCCAGCTTTTTGCATTATCCTGGAACCAGGCCCCAGCTTTTTGCATTATCCTGGAACCAGGCTCCAGCTTTTTGCATTATCCTGGAACCAGGCCCCAGATTTTCGCATTATCTTGGAACCGGGTTCCAGTTTTTTGCATTGTCCTGGAACTAGGCCCCAATAATCAACCGAAAGCTGACCCCAATCCCCCGTAGAAAACAGCAAACTATGTCAAAAAATTTTACCCTTTCCCTTCCAGATTTTGACAGTTTTTACGGGATACATCCCTTATAATAAACCTGAGAAAAATGGGGGAGGTATCCTATGGAGAGACTAAATTGGCTGACAAAGGCCGTATCGGAAAGAAAAATAAAAGCGTGGGTCCTGCCTGAATGGGTGACGGACATAATATGGTGTATACCCGCATTGTTTTTAGCAAGGATTCCAATATTCTTAAATCTATACATTTTAGGACCGGCATATCTATGCTTAATGATGCGCCGCCAAAGGCGGGGAAGGATCTGCCTGGTCATGTGCATAGCAGGAATACTGAGCATTTACCCAGAGATTTCTGCCCCGAAATATATTTTACTGATACTTCTTATGGGCGGGATCGAGGAGGTGCTGCATTATAAAAATATTTCGGTCACCGTTATGGGAAGGAATATATTATATGCGGCTGCGCTGCCTGTAGCTGCCTTGTTGGCAGCCCTGTTTTTTGACATTGGGTATCAGTTTGTGGTTGTTATCCTAGAGACGGTGCTATTATTGATATGGAGTATGCTGTATCAAATGGGCGCAGATGCTTTATGGCAGCGAAAGACCAGTGGACTGTTAATGTCAGAAGAAGAAGGGGTGGCGGCAGTTTCCATTTGTTTAGGAACATTTCTGGCAGTGATTCCTTGGGACGAAGTTTGGAAAGGGGCATTACTTTTTTGCGTAATGATTTGTGCCTATGGGCGAGGTCTATCCTATGCCCTGTTGGTTGGGCTTCCGGCGGCGGCAGTCCTGCGCATGATGAACGTATCCAGCGAAAGTTTTATGATTTTGTGTGCCGTGGTGGCTATTTTGTGCTGTTTTTTCCGGGAATTAAGCAAGGGCGCGGCAGCGTTGGGAGCCACAGTGGGAGGTATGATGCTTCTGTTATTGTATCAGGGGCAGGTGATCTTATGGGAGATGGTGATGCTTTTATCCGCAGGACTGGCATTTATCATCCTCCCCGAAAAATGGTACGAACGCTATATTTGGGCGACGCCCTTGCAGGAAGCATCCGGTGCGGGGGCAGTCCGCACCATGCAGCAGCATGTGAATCGCATGCTTTCAAGGAGTGCGGCGTCCATGGAAGAAATGGGGGATCTTTTGCGGGAATGTAACCGGGAAAAAAGTCTGAACAGCCTGGATACAAGCAGGATCATTGAAGATCTGTCCCAGCGGGTATGTGACGGCTGTCATTTTCATTCCGTTTGTTGGGGCGGAAGTTTCAGCGAGACTTATGAAACCATTGCCGCCATTATGGAAGCAGGGCGCAGCAAAGGAATCATTGAGAAGAAGGATATCCCTTTGTATTTTTTGAATCGCTGCCGCAACAGTGACGAATTTATCAAACGGACCAATCGGCATTATGAGTTATATCGGCTGAATCTCAGCTGGGAAAACAGGATGCGGCGCAGTGCTATGATTAGTGCAGAACAGATGCACAGCATGGCGGACATGCTCCAGAACATGCGCAATTATTTGTGTGCTCAATTAGAACTGGACCAGAACCTGAGTACCCGCCTGCAGGAAGAATTGGGACGGGCCAATGTACCGGTACAGCGCACCCAAGTCCTAAAAGATCTAAAAACAGACAGATATACATTGAATGTCCAGGTCAATACTGGGCACAGCCAAAAACTGAAAAATCAATTAGAGGCGAGAATCAGTTCGTTATTGGGGATTCCGGTGCAGGTGACGGATACCCGCATGATAAAACAGGGCTTGTGGGACTGGAAGATGGAAGAGGTCTGCAGACTGCGAGTGGAAGGAAGCATGGTTTGTAAAGGTAAAGAACGGATCAATGGGGATAGCACCTGGATGGGGAGACTGCCGGGTGGACGGTATGTGGCGGCCATCAGTGATGGGATGGGCATTGGCTGTCGGGCCGGCGGTGAAAGCGAACGGGCACTGCATTTGCTGCGGTTGCTTTTGAATGCGGGAGCAGAAGAAGCTGAGGCCATCCGTCTATTGAATTCTATGCTGTTACTTTGCGGAGATGGCGAACATTTTTCCACGATTGACATGGTGGTTCTGAACCTGTATTCAGGAAGTGTGCATATTGCAAAGGCGGGAAGCGCCGCAACCATCTTAAAACGACAGGGGAGAATCCAGATTTATCGTTCAGACAATGTTCCTGTGGGCATTGTGGAAAAAGCGGAGTGGGAGGCATTTCAGGACCAGGTGGGTGAAGGGGACTGGATTGTGTTGGCTTCGGACGGAGTATTTGATCAAAGCTGCGGCAGTGAGGCGGTGGAGAGAAAAATTCGCAGTGTCATGCTGCAAGAAGGAAACTGTAATAGTCAAGGCATGGCCCAGCGAATTTTCGATACAGTAAAGAGTGAAGAGAATGAGGATGACATGACCATTATTGCCATGAAAATTGATCAAATTTAGTTGCAAAAATTATAAATATCATTTATACTAAGGATAATCTTTTATACTTTAGGAGGTGCTGTTATGGAGTTCCTTTATGAGAAAGTTGATATTTTATGTAAGAAATTAAAAAGTTTAAGTATGAGTAATGCAGGAGATTTGGGTACGGTGGAATATGTTCCCGCCGATTATAAATCCGGTGTGAAGCCGCCCGAAGAGGGCTGGCAGCCTTTTGTACCCGGAAACCGTCTGCAGGGAGTGGATCAGCACTTCTGGTTCCACATGCAGTTTCATTCACCGGCAGCGGCAGAAGGAAAGACATTATATTTTCGTCTGGTGACCGGTCGTGACGGCGATTGGGATGCCCGCAATCCCCAGGGGCTGGTGTATGTGAATGGCCGCACTGTGCAGGGGCTGGACATCAATCATGAGATGATGGTGCTGGAGCCGGATACGGACATTGACATGTATGTGTACTTCTACGTGGGGATGATTGACATTCCCATTGACTTTTTCCCCACACTGGTGTATGTGGATGACCGTATCGAGAAGACCTATTATGACCTGACCGTACCGTTGGAGGCCACCAAGCTGCTGCATCCTAATACCAGCGATTATGTGAAAACCATGAAGTGTTTGGAGCAGGCTGCCAATCGTCTGGTCATGTGGCCGGAGTATTCTGAGGCATTCTATAATGGCTTGACCGCTGCCAGCGACTATATGCAGACTGAATTCTATGACAAGCTGTGTGGTGACAGTGATGCCATTGTCAACTGTATTGGTCACACCCACATTGATGTGGCATGGTTGTGGACCCTGGCCCAGACGGTAGAAAAGAGTCAGCGCAGCTTTGCCACTGTGGTGGAGTTGATGCGCCGTTATCCTGAATATATTTTCATGTCTTCTCAGCCCCAGCTGTATCAGTATGTGAAGGAAGAAGATCCTGAGCTATATGATGAAATCAAAAAGCTGATCGCCGAAGGACGTTGGGAAGTGGAAGGGGCCATGTGGCTGGAAGCCGACTGTAACTTGATTAGCGGTGAAAGTATGGTCCGTCAGATTCTGCACGGTAAGCGCTTTATGAAAGAAGAATTTAACGTGGACAGCAAGACTCTGTGGCTGCCGGATGTATTCGGCTACAGTGCGGCACTGCCTCAGATCTTGAAAAAATGTGGGGTGGATAATTTTGTTACCTCCAAGATTAGCTGGAATGAAATGAATACGCTGCCCTATGATACCTTTATGTGGGAGGGTCTGGATGGCACCGAGATTTTCACCAACTTTATTACGGCGCAGAATGCCCAGCCCAATCATGACATGACCAATTTTACCACCTATGTGGGTGACATCACCCCGTCCATGGTGATGGGTGCCTGGCAACGTTATCAGCAGAAGCAGTATAATGATCAGGCCGTGGTAACCTTTGGTTATGGTGATGGCGGCGGCGGTCCCACCCGGGAAATGCTGGAGCGTTATCGTCGTCTGCAGTATGGATTGCCGGGCCTGCCCAAGGCGCGCATGAGCAATTCCGGTACATGGTTAAATGAGACCCGGGAAAATTTCCTGAAGAATGCCCAGGAACTCAAGCGGATCCCCCGTTGGGTGGGTGAGTTGTATCTGGAATTCCACCGGGGAACCTACACCTCCATGGCCAAGAATAAGCGCAACAATCGCAAGTGCGAATTTGCTCTGCAGGGAGCAGAAGGGCTGTGTGCTCTGGATAAGGTGCTCTTTGGCGGAGAGGCCTGTGATAAAGAATTGTATCAGGCCTGGGAGATCGTGCTGCGTAACCAGTTCCATGATATCATCCCCGGCTCCTCCATCTTTGAAGTATACGAAGACTCCGACAAAGAATATGCTCGGGTAATGGAGATTGCAAATGAGATTCGGGAAGAAAAGATGGACAAGCTGATTGCCCAACTGAATACTTATGGCGGTACCTTTGTCTATAACCCCTTGGGTATCAATCGTATTGCTCAGGTTCCCACGCCCTTTGGAATGCGGGAGGTGGGCATGTCCCCCATGAGCTGGACGGTATTTCATCCCAGCGAAGAAGATTTGTCCGGTGTGGAAGTGGATGGACTGTGCGCACAAAATGATTTTTATTATGTAGAACTGAATGAAGCAGGCCAGATCAGTCGTCTGTTTGATAAGGTTAGCAGACGAGATGTGCTGAAGGCTGGTTGTGTGGGCAATGAGATCCAGATCTTCGAAGATTTCCCCAGAGAATATGACAACTGGGAGATCACCAATTATTACAAGCAGAAGATGCAGGTGTTGGATGGCCCCGCTAAGATTACTCCTATCCAGGACGGTATGCGTGCCGGTTGGCAGGTAGAGAAGACCTTCCTGTCATCGACCATTCGTCAGAAGATTTGGCTCTATACTTGTTCCGAACGTATCGATTTTGAAACGGAGATCGACTGGAATGAGGAGCATATGCTGGTGAAGGCTGCATTCCCGCTGGATATCCATACCAACAAGGTGACCTATGAGACCCAGTTTGGTAATGTGGAGCGCCCCAACCATGGAAACACCAGTTGGGATCAGGCGAAGTTTGAAGTGTGTGGTCATAAATGGGCTTCTATGTCAGAACACGGTTTTGGTGTCAGCCTGATGAATGACTGCAAGTACGGTTACAACGCCGAGGGCAGTACTTTGAAGCTGACGCTGCTGAAGTGCGGAACCTACCCTAATCCTCAGGCGGATAAGGGACATCATGAATTTACTTATGCGATCATGGTTCATGATGGTGATTATGGCTGTGATGCAGATTGGGGCGGCACCGTACGTGAAGCTTACAGTCTGAATGTTCCGGTCTATACTCGTGAGATCGGACGTCAGCATGGCGAGCGTGGAGAAAGTGGATTCTTATTCGTGAAGACCGGTGACAATATTGTGGTGGATACAGTGAAACCCGCCGACGACGGCAACGGTATCATCATGCGTATGTATGATGCCCGGGACAGTCGAGATACAGCTTCCATTATCCCCCAGTTCCCCTTCAAGAAAGCATATCTGTGCGACCTGCTGGAGAACGTGATTGGAGAACTGGATTGCACCGAAGATGGATACATTAATGTACCGGTGAAGAACTTTGAGATTGTGACGATCCGGATTGTGTGAGAGTAATGGGGCCGTGTTATGATCGGCCCCATTAAAATATGTCTTGATTTTTCTGACAATTTAGAGTAAAATAAATAATCTAGGAGGTGATTTATATAGAAAGGATTAGAGAATGGGTAGCGGAACTGGCAACGATTCCTACAGGTAGTTTGATTAAGCGGGGTAATAGTGTAGCATATCAATACTATGATCATGGGGATAAACGATGGAATGATGTGACAGATAATTTTATTCTGCAAAAGAAGATCATGCGTGCAAAAGAATTGGAAAATCTTTTGATGCCTCAATTAGAAGCTCTGAAAAGTAATGATAAAAAGACATATGGTATAATCCGCAATTACTTGGAGGAGGAGCGTCGTCGAGTACTGGCAGAGTATATGGTTACAACTAAACCTTATCCTGAGCAGCATACAATTTATACACCCCACGGGGATTTTGTTTCATCGAAATCAGAGTTATCCATGAGTATGTTGATGGATTTGCTGCGAATCAAACACC
>JAFUJY010000176.1 GCA_017467985.1 Bacillota bacterium | reverse complement strand
TGTCTACATGACTGCCGGTGCTAATAAGTTCCTGCGTATCTATTACGGAAGAGTAAAAGCATATCTCGCAGCACTTCCTAAATCAGAGTAACTTTTACATACATTTCTCCCAGACCAGCACAATGTGGTGGTCTTATTTTGATACCTTTTTTCAACCTGTATAAAATTTTCAAAGTTCTTCAATTTAGCCTTGACTTTTTATTTGCAGGCTGTTTTTTGTTTTATTTTATCACGAGACAGTTTATTTGTCTACTATTGGATTTCATTTTTCAGGGCATCCATCAGATTTTCTCTGCGGATCTTGCGCAGAGCATACATCATGCTGGCAAAAACCACTACAAATACACTGGCAACAGCCACAAAAATTGCATGCCATGGAATCATCAATTCTGACTCCCATCCCGCACTGGTAATATTATGAATCCACAAATTCATTAAAAAGGACACGGGCAGGCCTAATATCAGTGCCTTTACGCCGTACATGATACATTCAAAACTCATCATACGGTTAAATCCCTTCTGGGTCAGGCCAACGGAACGCAGCATGGCAAAATCCCGGCGGCGCAGGATCACATTAGTAGAAATGGTATTAAATACATTCGTTACCGCAATCAAAGAAATCAATGCAATAAAACCATAGGAAAGGACATTGATGACAACCACCACATTGTGGGCATTCTGCGAATCTTCCTGCTCGTTATACAGCTGATTTATATCCATCCCACGAGCTGCCAGGATTCCCTGCATTTGCTCAAACGCCTTCTGGGCATGTTTGGCCCCAAAAAACATCTTAATGGAACTGTTGCCTATATGAACTTCTGATAGTTCTCCCAACACTGCTTCCCGCATACTTTCGCAATATACCAATGTGCATTCTCCGCCACCGACCATTTCCATCGGGGCCTGTACCGAACCAATCCGAAAGGTCAGATCCACTTCTTTGTACTCTTCGCTCCCCTCCACAGGGATACCATAATATCGCAGGATCAGTTCCGAGGGAACCTCATCCAGAATTTCCACCTGCTGATATTTTTCATTCACAAACAACTCACGGGAGTGCCACAATATTCCTTGGGGCTCAGCTGGATCCGCATACTTGCCCGGATCTTCACCGATACTCTTTATATACTCATTAAAAGAAGCTTCGTCCATAAAAAGAATGGTTCCGCCCAAGGAGACGTTTACCGTCTCATCCACACCGATCCATTGACGATATAAGTCCGAAATGCTTTCCTGGGGGACATTTATCACATCGCCATAATACCGCTGGATCCACAGACCATCTTCCACACCTTCCACTGCGCACAGTTCTTCAAATTCTTCACGATATTCATCCTCTTGGGAAAAATAGGTGATGTCGTATGCGGCCTGCTCCATCACCACATCCACCGTTCCCGTCAGATACATAATAAAAGCACTGGCAGAAATGAACAGAACGATACTCATGAACAGCGAAATGACTGTGGCCCGGTATTTTTTCTTGTCCCGCTTAAAATACTTTTTGGCAAGCAAGCCTTCCAAACCAAAAAGCCAGTAATTGAGTTTGCTGACCCGCACTTCTTTACGGCTAACCTTCACATCCTGGCTACTGCGAATCGCCTCCACAGCGGACACTTTCATAGCCCGTTTGGCAGGAATCCAGGCAGAGATCAGAACCGTCCCCATACCAATGATCCAGGCAATCAAAACAGACTGCCAGGACACATGCAGCACCACTTTAATTTCTTCTGTAATATCACCATACAAAAAGGTCGTAAAATAGCCGCCGATGAACTGCAGTGTAATGCCAATACCCATAATACCGAAAATAATGCCCAAGGGTACACCAATGCAGCCCACTACCATGGCCTCGAAAATAACACTGCTTCGCAGCTGTCGTTTTGTGGCACCGATGGAGGACAGCAGACCAAACTGTTTGGTCCGGTCACTGACAGAAATGGAAAAGGCATTATAAATCAATGAAACAGAGCCGAACAAAATCAGCACAATAATCACCGCCGCAAAGCCGTACAGCACCTGAAAATAACCGGAGTACATGGATGCGCCTGCCATCAGCAACAACTGATCATTGTAGGTTCCGCCGTAATCCATCTCCTCATTGGGCCAAAGATAAGCATCTTTCGGGTTCACCGTTGTAAAATATACTTCGTACTTCTCCGCGCTATAACTCTCATCCCATCCGGTCAGGGCCGTATAACCCGGAGCGGAATATTCTTCAAAATCCGGCCGCTCATAAATCCCTACTACTGTATAGGTACGGCTTTGTATATCTTCTAATCCCTCTTCTTCATATAAGTACATCGTATGCTGCGTCAGCGGCCACCCATCACTGGTACGCTTCCCCACTTCCAGTGTTAGCTGGCTGCCCATTAGAATCTCCACTTCACCGTTGCTCTGCAAATGCATGGGCAATAAAATTTCGGAAGCATTTTCCGGCAGACGCCCGGTCAGCAGACGAATGGGCATGTTTTCTGCAAACCCTTCTCCCATGCCCAAAATATACAAATAGGGCTTATCCGGATTGGTGGACTCTGTTCTGGCATAACCCAACATTTGAGCACCATACAGCAGATCGATCTTCTCGTCCCCTTCCAGCGTTTCCTTATCCTCATGGGAAACACCGATCATATGCGTATACCAGTTACCGTTCTCATAGGCAGTCATCCGGTACAAATAATCCTGAAAACTGGACACCAATGAAGTCACTGCGGTAATCATGGCCGCGGATAAAATGATGCCCACAATGGTTACCATGGTCCGAGTCCGATTCTTCCACAGGGACTGTGCTGTTACTTTATAAAAAATATTCATCGGCGAATCACCTCATCCCGGGTAATTCGGCCATCCTCAATGGCCAGGATCCGATCCGCCTGCAGGGCGATATTTTCATCGTGAGTAATCATAATCAGCGTCTGCTGGTACTTTTCGTTGGACATCTTTAGCAATTCTACGATCTCCTGACTGTTTTTGGAGTCCAAATTACCGGTGGGCTCGTCCGCCAAGACCACGGCAGGCGCATTCATCAGGGCTCTGCCAATAGATACCCGCTGCTGCTGACCACCGGACAGCTGATTGGGCAGATGCTTCTCCCGACCTTTCAGCCCCAATGTCTGCAGCAAATCCTCTAACCGCTCTTTGTTCACTTTGCGTCCGTCCATAAGCACCGGCAAGGTCATGTTTTCTTTTACATCCAGCACCGGGATCAAATTATAAAACTGATAGATCAGCCCCACCTGACGGCGGCGAAAGATGGCCAGCTGCTCTTCATTTTGAGCATACACATCCTGCCCGTTCATCCATACTTTGCCCGATGTGGGCTGATCCACACCTCCTAAAATGTGCAGCAGCGTGGACTTACCGGATCCCGACGG
>JAFUJY010000175.1 GCA_017467985.1 Bacillota bacterium | reverse complement strand
CAGGAAAAGTTGGAAGTTCTGCAGCAGCAATTGACAGAGCACAGCCAGCAGCAGATGCAGTGCCGCAGTGAACTGGACAGGATCGTTGGCCGCCTGCAGAGCAATCGCCGAGCCTGCCAGCAATTGAGTTCCAGTTTGGCTAAACATCAAAAATCCGGTGAATACTATCAGCGGCTGCTGAGTTTGTCCCAGACTGCCTCCGGCGAACTGGCGGGCAAGCCGAAGCTGGCCTTTGAACAGTATATTCAGGCCTTTTATTTTGAACATGTGCTTCATGCGGCCAATCAGCGGCTGAATACTTTAAGTCGCGGACAGTATACCCTTATGCGCCGCACCCAGGCAGAAAATTTGCGCAGTGCAGAAGGTCTGGAAATTGAAGTCATGGATCATTACACAGGCCGCAAACGGCCGGTGTCATCCCTGTCCGGTGGCGAATCCTTCCAGGCGGCGTTGTCGCTGGCCTTGGGGCTTTCCGATGTGATTCAGAGTTTTGCCGGCGGTATCGAGGTGGACGCAGTCTTTATTGATGAAGGCTTCGGTTCTCTGGATCAACAGGCATTGACCCAGGCCTTGGAGACTTTGGCAGGACTTTCCGGCGGGGATCGTCTGGTGGGTATCATTTCCCATGTGGAAGCACTCAAAGACCGTATTCCTCATCGTGTGGAAGTGACCAAAACCATGAACGGAAGCCATATTCATCAGAATAGGGCTTGATTTTCTGAGCAGAAGCTTGTACAATAAAGCTATCTAGAGAGAAAGGATGGTATGACTATGAATCATGCACATTTGCTTTATCAGGGTCACGGGAGTTACCGTATTACCACAGCCGCAGGAAAGGTGATTTATGTGGATCCCTTTGCGGGTGAGGGCTATGATTTGCCCGCCGATTTGGTGGTGGTAACCCACGAACATTATGATCATAACGCGCTGCACCGTTTAACCCTCAAGGAGGAGACGGTGGTGATTCGCTCAGCACAAGCCCTTGTGAAGGGAGAGTATCAGTCGTTTGATCTGGGTTGGATCCGCATTCAGTCGGTACCGGCGTATAACAAAAATCATCGCCGGGAAAGCTGTGTAGGATATATTTTATCTTGGGACGGAGTTGTTTTGTATGCATCCGGTGACACATCCACAACCGCCGAGATGCCCGGACTGCCGCCCATGGATTATGCGCTGCTGCCCATCGATGGCGTCTATAACATGGACGCAGCGGAAGCAACGCAGTGTGCCTCTCTGCTGAAGGCACGGGTCACGATCCCCATCCACGTCAAGGAGGGATCTTTATATGACCGGGAAATGGCAGAACAATTTACAGCCCCGAACCGCTTACTTGTGGCGGCGGGAGAAACAATCGAATTAATAGGAGAAGGAAAATGAAGAAGTTTTTTGCAATGTTGATGGTAGTTTGCATGCTGGCAGTGAGTGCCTGCAGCGGTAATGGCGGTGGTACCAAGGTGGAGTCCGGTAAGCTGGGCGATGTTCATACTGCAGTAAAGACCGCTCTGGGGGATGCTTACATTGCTTCTATGCCCTACGATATGATGTATCTGACCGAAGTTGTAGGTCTGACCGAGGCTGATATTAAGGAGTTCGTTGCTGAAGGTCCTATGATGTCCGCTCATATCGATACTTTTATCGGTATCGAAGCCGCTGAGGGCAAGGGTGAAGCTGTGGAGCAGGCTCTGCAGGCCTATCTGGAAGTGCTGAAGAGCGATGCATTCATGTATCCCATGAACGTAGCTAAAGTAGAAACCGCTAAGATCCTGCGTGTAGATGATTATGTATTCTATATCTGCCTGGGCGGCTATCATGAAAATATGGAAGCTACCGAAGAGGAGTGCAAGGCTTTCTATACCGAGCAGAACGAGCTGGTAGAAAAGACAATTCACGATACTCTGGGCAAGTAATTAAAAAATGAGTGGGGGCTCACAAAAATGACAGAATTAAAATATGAAAACAGGGCGCTGCGTACGCATACCGGTAAATTGTTGTTTGGTCCGGTAGGCCGCCGGATGTGGGTGGACTATCTGGATCGTAAGCCCGGTTTTTGCGGTCGAATTGATTTTATTCATAAAACCAATCTGACCCAGCTCTTTGAGGTAAAGTGTGATCGGGAAGTGGACTGGGAATTGGCCCAGAGTGTGTGGTATCCTGACCGACTGACCATGGAATATGAAGATGAAGATCTGGCATTTTGTGAGACCAAGAGAATTTTAATGCAGGATCTGGCTTTTTCGGTGCAGGAATGGACCAATAAGTCAGAGGAACCTTTGCGGCTGGAGTTTTGTGTACAGCCGAAGGGAGCTATGATTGACGGCGGCTATTTTGAGACGCCGGTGATCAGTTATGATTATAAAGTTGGAGGGGCTGCCGAGTGGAATCTGCCGGGAGATAGCTTTGTGCTGGATCCGGGGGCAAAGGTTCGATTCATGGCAGCCTGCCAACTGGGGAATGCTTCTGTGGAGAGCCGGGAAGAAATCCAGGCTAAGTTGGACGATTTCTGGACTTGGGCAGATCAGGCCGAGGCCAAGGCGGATCAGGAATGGACGGACTTTATGGCCGGCGTGCCGGAGTTCGAATGTTCCCACCCCATGCTGAACAAAGCCTGGGTTTACCGCTGGTTTATCAATAAGCACTGTACTTCTTATCCGGAGTATGGTAATTTCAAGCAGGCTGTCATGTTTGAGGGGCGTTCCCATCGTATGAACAAGACCCCTTATGTCAGCAGTGGATGGGAGTTTACCAAGCTGATTCCCCTGTCCACATCCCTGCATGTGACGGACTATCGCTGGCATCATGACCATGAGATCGTCCATGATTTTCTGCGCTCATTTTTTGATAGTGCAGATGAAAACGGGATCCCCCGTTGTACGCTGACCAACGACCATACATCCTCCTATGCTAATTATGGTTTGTGGGCAGCTTATCAGTTGTATTTAATTGATGGCGACAAGGCCTTTTTGCAGGAGAGTCTGCCTGCCATGAAGGCCTATGTAGCTGGACATAAAAAAGTATACGGTGAGGATGTGGATGAACTGCAAATCGAGTACACCCATTCCCGCACCGGTAAGGAATACCAGCCCAGTTACTGGTATTTCCATAATTATCCCATCAATCCCAAGGATAAGACCACTTACACTCCCTTGAAGCGAGTGGACCGCAGTGTGTATCATTATCTCAATGTGAAGGGACTGGCTGCCATTTGTCGTATTTTGGGAGATGCAGATGCGGCTAAGTACGAGGCCATGGCCCAGACCATTGCGGAGGATGTGAATGCCAAGATGTGGGACGAAGAGACACAGTTTTTCTATGATCTGCATTACCAGACCGATGAAAAGGCCATGGTAAAAAATATTGTGGGTGTTTATCCCTACTGGGCCGAGATTACTGCCAATGAACAGCTCAGTGGCCTGGAATATTTGATGAATCCTGACCATTTTGATACGGGTAATGCTTTTCCTTCTGTTTCCAAGGAAAATCCGGTATATTCCCCCGATGGTGGATGGCAGGGTAACTTTATTAAAGGACGAAACGGCTGCGTTTGGTGCGGACCTTCCTGGCCCTATACCACGGCGATTGCCCTGTCCGCTCTGGGACAGCAGAGTAAGCTGCACGAGCATCAGTACGACGGTGATTTCTGGAGATTTTTCCGCCAGTATACCAATCAGCATTTCCGGGACGGAGATATAAACCGCCCCTATTTGGTGGAGCACTATAATCCGGAAAGCGGCGAGCGTCTGAGTGATGAAGTGGATTATAATCATTCCTACTGGATCGATTTGGTGGTTTCCTTTGTGGCCGGTGTGGATGTAAAGGAGGACTGCATCGTGGTGGATCCTCTGCATCTGGGTCTGAAGTGGTTTAAGCTAAAGAACCTGGACATTCGAGGCCATTATTATACCATCAGTTGGGGCAAGGATGGAATGAAGATTTATAAAGACGAAGAGGTTGTTCATGAGAGCAATACTCTTCAGAAAGTGGTGCTATTAGGATGAGAAAACCAATCATTGGAGTGACTTGCTCCGAAGGCGATGAAAAGACGACGATCTTTGTGAGAAAGAACTATCTGGAAAGCATTATGGATGCGGGTGGTATCCCTGTAGTCATTCCCTATAACGGGACACAGGAGGATTATGCCCAGCTGGCCAAGGAACTGGATGGATTTTTATTCTCCGGCGGCATGGATGTGCAGCCCTTCCTGTTTGGGGAGGAGACCCTGGCCCAGTGTGGTGCTGCCACTCCGGACCGGGATGACCTGGAAATGCTGCTGTACAAAGAAGTCATGGCTTTGAAGAAGCCGGTACTGGGCATCTGCCGGGGTATTCAGATGATGAATATCGCCCAGGGCGGTACCATTTATCAGGATATTCCTTCTTATTTTAAGGGGACCTTGCCCGATGGCAATAAGTTATCCCATTCCCAGGCTTCGCCGGGACGGGTGGCTTCCCATACCGTGGATGTAGCAAGCGGCAGCTTGCTGGAAAAATTAGTGGGTGCAGGCAGCATTCGCGTAAATAGTTTTCATCATCAGGCGGTAAAGGATCCTGCGCCGGGCACGGTGATGACCGGACGGGCCAAGGATGGTCTGATTGAAGCGCTGGAGATTCCGGAGTATGGCTTCTGGTTGGCGGTGCAGTGGCATCCTGAGTATATGACCCGCGACACGAATACAGCGGCAGCGCTGTTTAGCGGTTTAGTAGAGGCGGCAAAGAATCATGGCATTTGATGGTATTACCACCTATAAGGTGGTAGAAGAATTAAAACAGAAGATCGAAGGCGGTAAGATTGACAAAATCTATCAGCCGGAGAAGGACGAAGTGGTGCTGGCGGTTCGCAGACCCGGCCAGGTATATCGTCTATTATTAAGCGCGCACATGGATAGCGCGCGCTTTTATCTAACGGAACACAAGCCGGAGACTCCCCTGGAGCCCCCTATGTTTTGTATGCTCTTTCGTAAGCATTTTGGCGGCGGTAAGATCGTGGAGATCAATCAGGTGGGCTTTGACCGAATCATTGAGATTAAGGTGGAAGTCTACGACGAAATGGGAGATTTGTGCCGCAAGCGCATTATTCTGGAGATCATGGGCCGT
>JAFUJY010000174.1 GCA_017467985.1 Bacillota bacterium | reverse complement strand
GTGACCATGAAGATAACTTATATCACCAACTGCCGAAAAAGGAGAAATGCGCCCACATGAAACAGATTCACTTTACCAACATGGCAATTGCAGATCTTTGCCAACAGCTGGCTCTTTTATTACGGGCCGGGGTCATGCTGGATGACGGTCTTATCCTGCTGTCCGAAGAAGAAAAGGATCCTGCATATCGTGATTTGTTAGCTTCTATCGCCGGGCAGTTACAAGAAGGTTCTCTTCTCTCAGCCGCATTTGCCCAGGCAAGCTGCTTTTCTCCCCATGCAACCGGTTTGCTGGAAGTGGGAGAACGTGTCGGACGCACCGAAGAGACCCTGCTTGCACTTTCCCGCTATTATGAAGAACGCGAACGCACCAATCGCCAGCTGCGCAATGCTTTGACCTACCCTGCCATTCTGCTTTTGATGATGCTGGTGGTCATAGTAGTCTTACTGAGCCGTGTGCTTCCGGTATTTGATGAAGTTTATGCCTCCCTGGGCGGAAGCCTGACCGGTCTCGCCGGCGGACTTCTGGCCTTAGGAAATGGACTGAATACCATTCTGCCCTTACTTGGCGTCCTCCTGGGAATCATAGTTCTTGCTATTCTGGTTTTCGCCCTTTCTTCCGGAGTACGCAGCAGGGTGATACAGTTCTGGAATCGTTACTGGGGCGACCGGGGCATTTCCCGGAAGATGAATGATGCGCAATTTGCCCAGGCGCTTTCCATGGCCTTCAGCAGCGGTCTGCCTTTGGAAGAGGGCCTAACTCTGGCAGGTGCTTTATTAAAAGATAAACCTCAGGCAGTGAAGCGATGCAAAGCTTGTCTCGACCTTTTACATGATGGCGCCGACTTGTCTGCCGCATTGGGTGAGACTTCCATGCTACCTTCCTCTGCCTGCCGTATGCTGACCCTTGGTATGCGTGCGGGTACCGGCGATGCTGCTATGGAAGAAATCGCCAGACGGCTTTCCGAAGAAGCCACAGAAGCATTGGAAAACAAAGTTGCTTCTGTGGAGCCCGCCCTGGTTCTGATTACTTCCATTTTGGTGGGAGCCATCCTTCTTTCCGTAATGCTGCCGTTAATGAATATTATGAAAGCAATCGGGTGATTTCATGAAAAGACATGCACGTAAATTTTTGTTATCACTTTTTACTCCGCTATTTGCTGTCGGAATTCTGCTCTATTTTCTCGCAGCCCTTGAAAACCTTAGTAAAGATCAGTCTCTGGAAGACAAGCAGCAATTGGAAACAGCCCTTACCCGAGCTGCAGTAGCCTGTTATGCTGCAGAAGGAATTTATCCTCCCTCCCTTGAATATCTGGTCGAGCATTACGGTGTCCAGATCAACACAGACCTGTACACTGTAAAATATGAGCTTTTTGCCTCAAACCTGATGCCCGATATCACAGTATTGGAAAATAATTATGAGAAAACAAAAAAGTAATATTAGCTCCCTGGCACCTCTTCTTTTGTTTGTGATATTTACAGCATGCATCTTGTCGGTGCTGTTGACCGGAGCAGATGTCTATCAAAAATTCTCTGAACGAGATCAACATACTTTTCAGCGTCGTACCACAGCTCAGTATCTTACTACACGCTTGAGACAGAGTGACGCAGTCGATATGACTTTCGTAGGGGATTTTCATGCCCCCTCTCCTCAGCTTTCCGGTAATACCCTTTTTATCCGCGAAGAACTGGGAGGACGAACTTTTTATACTCGCATTTATTGCCATGACGGTTATCTTCGAGAGCTTTTTGCCGAAGCAGGCGTAACATTCGAGCCGGAAGACGGCCAAAAGATTCTCGAGGTCAATGACTTGAGTTTTACTGTTAAAGAGGACCTCATACTGATTGAAATCGAACACGCGGATGCTGCGATAGAAACTCTCATTTTATATAACCGCAATGGAGAGGAGGTTCTTCCATGAAAAACAAGGCTCCCCTACCTCTGATGGAACAGTTGATCATGATTTTGGTCTTTGCCCTTACATCTGCTTTATGGTTACGGGGATTCTCTTTGGCAAACAGTATCTCGAAGGAACAGGAATCCAGGGAACATGCTGTCATTGCTGTTCTTAATGCTGCTGAAGTATTGAAATATACTTCCGGAGACTTTGAACAGGCAGCCACGCAGCTGGGTGGATATTGGGATGGTGACCTTTGGAGTATCCCATACGATAGTTCCTGGCAGCTTCTTTCCGATTCGGAACAGAGCGTATTTCTCTTACAGGCCATCCCCCAGGATGACGATGACCCTTTTCTGGGAACGGCTCATATCAAAGTTTTTTACAAAGATGAAATTCTTTTTGAGATTACTATCGGCTGGCAGGAGGTGAATGGCGATGCAGTCACGTAAACATTTTACTCCTCCCATGGTAGGAGGCAGTTCTCTTTTAATCATATTTTCCGTTTTATGATTAACAATATTTCCTCTGTTAGCCTTAAGTACTGTTAAGGCCGACAGCCGCCTTTTAGATGCTTCGGTCATAGCGGTATCGGACTATTATGCCGCAGATCTTCAGGCTGAAATGCTCCTGTCACAGCTTCGCCGGGGGCAGCTGCCGGAAGGTGTGCAGATAGAGCAGAATATCTATTCCTATTCCTGCCCCATTTCCGATACACAGACTCTCATGGTAGAGGTGCTCAACGAAAAGGGCATCTGGACGATTTTGCGCTGGCAGGCCGTATCCACCGCCAAGCACTAAAAGATATCCGGGTACATTATTATGATATTATCGAAGAAAGAAGAGGACTTTCCATGGCAGAGTT
>JAFUJY010000173.1 GCA_017467985.1 Bacillota bacterium | reverse complement strand
TATTCAGTTTGCCACAAAGCCCGCTATCAATGTGTACAAGATTGTTGCCAATGATGGTAAGGCAGATTCTGAGGTATTTACCGCTACTTGTATCGGTACCACTGCCACATTTACTGCCCCGGAAGGTGTGCCTTTGATTGAGCAGACCGGAAGCACGATGTATTGGTATTATGTATATGATAGTGTGGAAGGCAATACATTTGATCTGGGATATACTTTGGATGTGGATGCAGACATTGTTCCCACCTTTACCTCCAATAATGCAGTGCTGACGATCACACCGGAAGGTGTGGCGACGGTCAATCCTGTGACCAATAGAACACAGGTGATGCTTGGTGCGACTTATGGCAAGGATACCTGGGGATCTACATTATATCTTGGTACAAAGTATGTCTACATTATGCCGAGCATGCCCTCCGTTGCAGACATTACACTTGCACTTCCGGAGCATGCGGACAATGTGGTGGCCACCAGCGTAAATAATGTTATTACCGGCGGCTGGTATACCAATGAGTTTGATTATGTGCTGGAAGATCCTTCGATTGCAGCTATTGCAGTGAATGGTTCCTCTGGTATTAAGGTGACCCCCATGACTCTGGGAACAACTAAGGTTACTGCCGTATTTAAGCATGATCCCAGTATTACCTGTGAATTTAATATTACGGTTACAGGTCGTAGTCTGCAGATCCAGGATCAGCCCGACTCTGACGATGTGACCTTTGCTGAAGGCAAGACGGTACAGTTAGAAGTTCTGGGAGCAGTGGAAGGGGAGACCTTTACCTGGACTAGTTCAGATGAGTCTGTGGCCACAGTGGATGCCAATGGTTTGGTAACCATTAAGAAACTGGGACAGACCTATATTACTGCTGTTTCTTCTCTGGCTACAGTGGATGAACCCCTGCAGGCCTCCATGTATCTGCAGGTAAAGGAAGCCGAGAAGGTATATCTGGATGATCTGGGACTGACACAGTACAGTTATTTTGGTCATATCAGTGCCAAGGCAGGCTTTAATTCCGCTCAGTTGGAATATGATTGGGATCTGCAGGAGAATCGCTATACATACAGTACGCTGCAGTTTACACCTTATTTTGATGATGAAAAATTGAATGCCACGCTGTATTATCAGGTCAGTGGTGGGGATTATCAGACCATGGCGTTGGCCGACGGTACTGCTGTCAGCATCGCCAATGGGTTGAACCCTGGTGAAAATGTGGTGAAGATTGAGGTTTCCCCCAAGGATGACGAGGAAAATGTAACGACCTATATATTTAATATTTTCCGGCCTTACAATCCCAGTAACACCATTAATCGAATGACTATTTATCCCAATGGTGAGACTGCGCTGGCGTATCCCAAGTATTTGGAGAATCCCGAGGGTACTATTTTCCAGATTAACGCCGAGACGGGTGAGTTTATTACCGGTTGGGGTGGAAGACTGAGCACCGGTTGGAGTTCTTCTCAAAGTACCTTTAAGACCTTTATTTTCGGGGATCGCACCAGCACCATTTCTGTTTATCCCACATTTGCTTATGTGGGTCAGCGGGTTATGATCTACGTAAATGGTGAAGAGTTTGAAGAAGCTGTAACCAACTGGAAGAGTAAGATCATCACCATTCCGGAAGAAGGGGCTGTGATTACTTTCCATGTTAATTCTGAAAAGTACCATGCGGAGCAGGTAGCTGCCGGCGTGGAGGATCCCTTTGCTGAGCCGGAGAAGATTTATACACTTTATGTGGAAAGTGTAACACCTTTGGGTATCGATTCTAAGATTTTGTCTGCGGAGCTGGATGGCGGTGAGTTCTATAAACCCGGTTTCAAGTCCAATAGCTATAGCATTTCTGGATTGATTCCTTCGGATCAGAGCAGCGCAGAGCTGACCTTTACAGTACCTGTGGGTATAGATGTTTATAAAGGTTCTGCTACGGCAGCCAATAAGTTAACTGCGGTATCCCAGGATGAAGAAGGTAACAATGTTTATACAACGACTTTGACCATTACCGGTACTGCAGTCAACGCCTTTTCCACTACCAATATTATTTTGCAGGTGACGGATGAAGCTACCGGTGATGTGGGTGCAACACAGTATGCCTTTACATTAAATCGCCGGGGAGCAAAGGATGTATATCCGGATCGGGTTGTGGAATATCTGTGTATTGGTTCCCAGTATACCAATCTGTCCAGCTACGGCACCATGCCTGAGCGTACACTGAAAGGTGGCGGGGGAACTCTATCTTTAGGTAACTTCGGTGGATATATTGTTTATCAGTATGATACCCCCATTGAAAATAGTCCCAACAATCCATATGGCGTTGATTTTGTAATTTATGGTAACTCCTTTGGTAATGGTGCCCATGAGCCGGGTTATGTTCAGGTTTCTAAGGATGGTGAGACCTGGTATACGCTGGCAGGTTCGGAGCATTATGAGGATCATAATGATTGGGGTTACACCATGACTTATACTAACAATGACGGTAAGTCTGCTTGGACCAATTCTGATGGGGAAAGCGGTGAAATTTATAGTTATCCTATGGCTTCTGCTTATCCTTATTTTACATGGACCGAGACTTTGGAGCAGACTATGACGGTGACTGGTTCCAGACTGAACAGTTCTGCCAAGGATGCTTATGGCAGTGCGGCGGCTGTTCTGCCCGTTTTTGGTTATGTGGATGTAAATACGAATGGTACTATTAATGGTACTGCGATGAATCCCTACAATCATCCCGGTGCGCTGGCTTCCGGCGGTGACCAGTTCGATATTGACTGGGCTGTAGATGAAAACGGTATGCCCGTGACGCTGGATAGTATTTCGTATATTCGCGTGGCAACAGCCTCCAGCATTTATGCGGGAGCCATCGGTGAGAAGTCCACTGAGGTCAGTGCGGTTAACCGTGTAACCAATGTTGCACAGTCTGCAGTTGGTGAGACTACTGCGCCCACAGTCATTACGCTGAATGGCACAGAAATCACCATTCCTGAAAACGGCAGCACTCTGGCAGTGGAGATTGACCCGATTGCGGCTGCAGAGGATGGGGGAGATACTCCTACGGCAGTACTGACGGTTAGTGTTACAGCAGCAGAAGATGCGAACATCTACATCAATGGTACCGGTGCTGCAGAGCGCAGCTATGTGACTCTTCCGGAAAAGGGAATTATTCGAATTATTGTTCAGGAAGGGGAAAAGGAGCCCTATATCTGTTATCTGATGGTTGCAGAAGCAGATCCTGCGGTAGAAGCTGTAGAGGATTTGATCGACGCCATCGGTACGGTTACTTTGGAATCTGAAGATGAGATTGCGGCTGCCCGTGGGGCTTATGAAGAATTGAGCGATGAGCAGAAGGCGAAGGTAGAGAATGATGACATCCTGACTGCTGCAGAAGATGCTCTGGCGGTATTGAAGGCTGATGCAGCGGATAAGGCAGCTGCTAAGGCTGTGGATGATTTGATCGACGCCATCGGTACGGTTACTTTGGCATCTGAAGATAAAGTTACTGCTGCCCGTAAGGCTTATGAAGAGCTGAGTGATGCGCAGAAGAGCTTAGTAACGAAGCTGGCGGATCTGGTAGCTGCCGAAGCGAGACTGGCAGAGCTGAAGCAAAATGCTATTAAAATCGAAAATATCTATAAGACCACAGGAGACTACCTGGAGACCTTGGCAGAGACGCATGGTATCACAGTAAATTCTGTGGGCGGTGAATGGGTTGTAATCGGTTTGGCAAGATCCGGCAAAGATGTACCTGAAAGCTATTATGAAGAAGTTTTGGAATTTGTGGAAGAGGAGATCAATGCCAGCGAACAGCTGCATCGTTCTAAGTCCACAGAGAATTCCCGTGTGATTCTGGCACTGACTGCCATTGGCAAGGATGTAACCAATGTGGACGGTCATAATTTGCTGGAAGGGCTGGCCAGTATGAACTATGTGAAAAAACAGGGCCATAATGGTCCTATCTGGGCACTGATTGCCTTTGACAGTGCTGATTATGAGATTCCGGAAGGAAATGTGACTCGTGAGGAACTGATTACTTATATTCTGGGCTGTCAGTTAACCGATGGCGGTTGGGCGCTGAGTGGAAATGTATCTGATCCAGATATGACGGCGATGGCGATTCAGGCGCTGGCACCCTATTATAAGACCAATGCTGCTGTTAAGACCGCAGTGGACAAGGCTCTGACCTGGTTGTCTCAGGTACAGATGACTGACGGTGGTTACATGTCCGCAGATGGTTACGCTACCTGTGAGTCAAGCGCACAGGTTATCGTGGCATTGACGGCTCTGGGCATGAATCCTCATACAGATGAGAGATTTGTGAAAAATGGCCGCAGCGTGGTGGATGCGATGTGTGATTTCTATGTAGATGGCGGCGGCTTCAAGCATGTTGCGAACGGAGAAGTAGATGGTATGGCCACCGAGCAGGGCTATTATGCACTGACTGCCTACTATCGCTTCTTGGATGAAGAAACTCCGTTGTATGATATGAGTGATGTGGAGATTGATAAATCCGAAGGAGATGAAGAATCCTCCAAGGAAGAAGAGTCTTCTAAGGAAGAGGAATCTTCTAAGGAAGAGGAGTCCTCTAAGGAAGAGGAGTCATCCAAGGAAGAAGAGTCCTCCAAGTCCGAAGAGTCTTCCAAGTCCGAAGAATCCTCCAAGGATCCCAACAAGCCGGCTACCGGTGATAATACGAATGTAGCAGTACCCATGATGGTATTGTTTATCGCAATGGTTGGTATGGTAACCGCACTTATGTTGAAGAGAAAGCAGAATATGTAACAAACCAGGGGGCGGATGCGAAAGCATCCGCCCCTTCGTTTACAATCCGCTCTTGCTTTTTCCACAGAAATGTATTACAATAAAAATAACGGCAAGTAATGTATAGTCCGATCTCATATTCCGAAAGAAAGGATGCTTTCGCCCGACGAAAGCAATGGAGATTATTATGGCAATGATTAAGTGTAAGATGTGCGGCGGCGACCTGGATCTTATTGCGGGTCAGTCCGTTGCGGTGTGTGAATATTGTGGCAGTCGTCAGACGGTTCCGGCGGTGGATGATGAGAGAAAGATTTCTTTATTCGCCCGGGCTAACGGTCTGCGTGCGGCATGCGAGTTTGATAAGGCAGCAGCCATTTATGAGGCGATCGTGGCTGATTTTCCCCAGGAGGCGGAGGCTTATTGGGGCTTAGTGCTGTGTAAATATGGTATTGAATATGTGGATGACCCTGCAACGGGCCGCAAGATCCCCACTTGTCACCGCACGATTCCCCAGTCTCTGCAGGAGGACGATGACTACAAGGCAGCTTTAGATAATTCTGATAGTGTATCTGCAGAAGTATATCAGAAGGAGGCTGCTGATATTGACGCCATTCAGAAGAAGATTTTGGCGGTGGTTGCCAAGGAAGCGCCCTATGATGTATTTATCTGTTATAAAGAGACGGACGATGATACCTTAAGACGTACCGATGACAGTGCGGATGCCCAGGATATTTATACCGAACTGAGTAAGGATGGCTATCGTGTATTTTTCTCACGTATTACATTAAAGGCCAAGGCGGGTTCTGAATACGAGCCTTATATCTATGCAGCGCTGTCTAGTGCAAAAGTGATGCTGGTGATCGGCTCCAAGGAAGATTATTTTAACGCAGTTTGGGTTAAGAATGAGTGGGCAAGATTTTTAGATATGATGAAGCGTCAGCCCGGCAAGGTGCTGATCCCCTGTTATAAGAATATTGATGCCTATGACATGCCCAGGGAGTTCCGCAATCTTCAGGCACTGGATATGTCTGATATGATGTTCTATCCTTCTTTAAAGGCCAATTTGGAGCGGGCTATTCCGAAGCAGAAGACCATTGTACAGAATGTGGTAAGCGATGGTTCCGGCCAGGGTGGTACCAGTGTGCAGATCGAGACTTTGCTGAACCGTGCCCAGCGGTATCTAGAGCAGCATAAATGGTCTCAGGCTGCAGAATTTGCCGACAAGGCGCTGGACTTTATCCCTGAGTATGCGGATGCTTATTTGGTGCGTTTGATGAGCACTTTGCAGATTACCCAGAAGGCAGATTTTACCGGGGTGGATCGGGAGTTTGATTCCGAGTGGGATTATAAAAAATATCTGGAATATGCACCGGCCTATGAGGCAGATTTGATGCGGGGCCATGCTCAGCAGGCCAAGAAGCGCAGCATTTACAGCGAGGCTATGGAGCTGGGCCGCGGCACCTATTTGAGTGATGTGGAAGAGGCTATCGAGCTGCTGGAGGAGATCGCCGGTTGGGAAGATGCGGATGAGCAGCGCCGGAAGCTGATGGATAAGCGAAAGGACATTATTTACAATGATGCCGGGCTTAATCAGCGCTCTGCCGAGTACAAAAAGTGGCAGCGGGCCATCCAGCTGTATACTTCCATCGCTGGTTGGAAGGATGCAGATGTACAGAAAAAGATCTGTGAAGACAAGTGCGCCGACTATACATATAATGAAGCCGTTGCGTTGAAAGAATCCACTCCGGAGGATGTGTATCGTCAAGGGCAGGATGGTTTTAAGGAGCTGGTGGAGACCGCTGACGAGCGTAAGATTCGAGATTATAATGCTGCCATTGATAAGTTCCGCACCATCATCCATTGGAAGGATTCCGAGGGCCAGATCATCCTGTGTGAAAATGCCATTAAGGACCTGCGTTATGCGGATGCAGAAGCCACTATGAACTGGGAAGAGATTCATCATGTAAAAGAGGCGATGGACACCTTTATCAGTCTGGGGGATTGGCGGGATTCTCAGGAAAAGGCTGCTCAGTGTCGTAAGAATCTGTATGTGCGCTATAAGAAAAAGTTAAAGAAGATTCAGGATCAGAAGAGAGCGGTAAATAATGGACCGTTGACGCTGTTATTGATTGCACTGTTGGCTGTGGTGGGTGTTGTTATGGCATTCACCTGGGATTCCAACTCATTCAGCGGGGATCATCCGGTGATTTATTCTACGATTTACACGCTGCTGCTGAGTACGCCGTTGTCTTGCACTTTGATGTTCGTGTCTTCCGGCACTGGCAGTGAGCCTGCTGATATCTGGCCGGCGCTGAAGCTGAAGCATGCTTTGGTGGGATACGCTATTTTGGTGGTTCCGGTATTTGTAATCTGGGGTATCCTGAATTTCTTGAATGCGGGTAATGGTCTGATTGATCTGCTGACGAAGGTGCTGAACTTCCTGTTGGTGGTGATTTCTGTGATTTGCCTGGGCTGCTGCGTAAGCAATGTGATCAAGCAGAGTAAGAGTAAGCAAGAGATTGCGGATTATATTGCCGAGAATGAGCAGATCTGTGCAGAACTGAAGGATTAAAAGCACTATGAGATATTTTAAGCTTCTGGCTTGTAAAATTTTCCAAAGGGAATTGGCGCAAGTGATCCCCTCCTGTCCGAATGTGTTAGATATCACTTTCATGCGGCAGGATCTCCATGTACATCCCCAGTTGCTGCGGGAAGCACTGCAAAAGGAAATAGATCTAATCGAATCCGGCAGTGATCTGCATACCAATCAAAGAGGTTTTGAAAAAACAGAGGCCATATTGTTGGGATATGGTCTCTGTTCCAATGCACTGGTTGGAATTAAGAGCAATCGTTTTCCCCTGGTGATTCCTCGGGCCCATGACTGTATCACGCACTTTATGGGAAGTAAAGAGCGATATAGTGAGTATTTCGAAAAGGTAAAAGGTACTTTTTTCTATACGCAGGGTTGGATCGATTTGGGGATGGATATTGGCCAGGCAGATATTGAACGTAAACGCAGTGAATATATGGAGCGGTTTGATGGCGATGAGGATGCGGTGGAGTATCTTCTGGATATGGAAAGGGAAATGTATAAAAACTATCGCTATGTGACATATATTACGTGGCCGGGGATGTCCAATCAAAGGGGAATTGGGGCGGCCCAAGAGATGGCGGATAAAGCGGGAATGGAACTGCTGCAGTATGAAGGCTCCAACCGACTGCTGGCGGATTTTGTGAATGGCAACTGGAACGAAGAGGATTTTCTGGTTGTGCAGCCCGGTGAGACTATACAGCCATCCTATGACAAGATGGTAATTAAAAGTGTTTGCTGTCAGGAAAAATGAAGATATGATCAAAAGACCTCCGAATGGTTCAACCATCCGGAGGTCTTGGTTTATTTGTGAATCTTAGATTTTATTCGATTCCAATTACATTATCAATGGGCATGGATACTACAACACCCTTGGCATCACTGTGCATACCGAATTTTTCGCCGATGGCCTTCATGATATCCAATTTGCTGTCCACACTGGCTACGATGTAGATCATTTCCTTTTCTTCCTGGATGCTCAGGCCCCAGAAACCAACGGTCTCCTTGTTACCAACACGACGGCTGTGAACTACGGTACCACCGCGGGCACCTGCAGCGCGGGCAACCGTCATAACTTGCTCGCTGTAACCCTGGTTTACAACAACGGAGATAAGAGCATATTTCATTTCATTCATAATAATGTCTTCCTTTCTTTCTGATTCTTCACTTAAAGGTTCCAGCATACGAACAATAAGAGAATTGGCACCGGAGATGGGCTGTGTATAAGCAATACCGCTGTTAACGGCTCCCAGTTTCAAGCTCTTGTTTAAGCGCTTCAGCATTTTGTCTGCAAAGGTTTTGGGAAGGTTGCAAGTCAAAATGGTTTTGTCAGGACTGCCAAGACCGAGAATATCCATCATTTCGCTGGAAGCAGTTCCTTGACCATTGAAAGTGTAATGGATCGGGATCTCATTTTCCAGGAAGATCTCGGTGGCTTTCTCTGCAAGCTTAGGACTGGTGATCAAAGTTAATGAACGAAGTGGGATTTTTTTATCGTTACTCATATATTTATTCCTCCTCGATTTCGATAATTTCGTCGCTGTCATCCGGGATAGAAGTAATAGGCTGGATCTGAGTCTGCTGCTTTTTCAGCTTGAACTTGTAGGCCAAGCCCATGATCTGGATGGCAATCAACGGGGTAAGGGCAACCATGGCAACTGCACCAAAAGCATCGGTCATAACATTACCGCCCAACATCTCGCAGGCGCCAATACATAAGGGAAGCAAGAATGTAGAGGTCATGGGACCACTGGCAACGCCACCAGAGTCAAATGCAATACCGACGAAGATTTTTGGTACAAACTTGGACATCACCAGTGCAATGATGTAGCCTGGAATAATGATCCATTGAATTGGGATGCCGGTCAGAATACGGAACATGGACAGACCGATACTGATGGCCACGCCGATGGACAAACAATGATTCATAGATCTGCTGGAAATTAGACCGTTGGTAACGGACTGTACCTGATGGTTTAAGATCTGGATGGCAGGCTCGGCCTTAACAATAAAGTAACCAATGAGCATACCAATGGGGATTAAAATCCATTTTTGAGGTATGGCAGCCAGTTCACGGCCTAATAGCGTACCAACGGGAGCAAAACCCACATTAACGCCACACAGGAACAGCACCAGGCCTACATAAGTGTAAATAAAACCAACGATAACACGCAGGCGTTGGCGGCTTTGGTAACGATGGGTGGCCAATTGGAAGATAGCAAATACACCCACGATAGGCAGCAGAGAAATGGCCACTTCAGCGAAATAGTGGGGGAGTTCCTTGGCAAAGGTCTGGGTAACATCCTGCATGGTATTTACGGTGGGAACGGTAACAGGAGAGTAAGCGACTTCGCCGCCGGGATGGTAGAAAAGTCCCAGAACCATAACGGCCAAAATGGGGCCTACACTGGATAAAGCAACCAGACCGAAACTGTCGTTGGCAGCATCCTTATCCGCACGGACGGAAGACAGACCGATACCAAAAGCCATGATAAAGGGAACAGTAATGGGACCGGTGGTAACGCCACCGGAGTCAAAGGCAACCGCCAGAAAATCCTTGGGAATAAAGAAAGAGATGAACAGTACGCCCAGATAGAGATAGATCAAAAGATTAGAAAGATCAATCTTCAGCATAATACGCATAACAGCAATGGCCAGGAAGATACCCACGCCAATAGCAACCGTCCAGATCAGCGTATTGTTGGGAACGGCAGGCACCTGATTGGAAAGTACTTGTAAGTCGGGCTCAGCGATGGTAATTAAAACACCCATGGTCAAGCTGATGAAGATAACCGTAATTAGGTATTTGGATTTGGATACCTGGATACCCACACCTTCACCCAGGGGGCTCATGGCCATTTCAGCACCCAGCTGGAACATGCCCATGCCCAGGATCAACAGGATCGCGCCCACAAAGAACATTACCACGGCGCCTGTATCCAAGGGCACCAAAAAGCTGCTCAAGGCGATTACGATACAAGTGATAGGAAGAACTGCGGAAAGGGATTCTAATATGTTTTCTTTTAGTTTTGGATTCAATGATCTGCCCCTCCTGTGTAATATTTTTATAAGTTTATTATCTCAAAAAGAGGGGGATTTGTCAAGGCGATTCCGGTACTCTCCTGGTGATAGGCCTGTATAATTTTTGTAAACACGGGAAAAGTGGCTTTGGGAGGAAAACCCTAGATACAGGGCGATGGCCGTAAGGGATTTACTTGTATATCGAAGCAAACGTTTGGCCTCTTCACATTTTTCTTTTAAGATAAAATCAGTTAATGTTTGACCCGTTTCTTTTTTAAATTTTTGGGAAAGATAAGGCCGACTGATGTAGAGATGATTGGCGATTTCCTGGGTGGTGATTGGTTCGGATAAATGATGATGTATATAGTTGGAGATATCAATGATGAGTTGAGTAGGGCGGCGACCCAAACGAATACGTTCAACACGCTGGGTAAAATCCTGTATCATATGATACTGCAGATTCAGCAGTCGATCCGGAGTGCCCAGAATTTCACACTTTTGAATAAATAAATCGCTCAGGGAGAGGGCATCTTCTGCATCCATGCCGCCTCGAATGGCAGCTCGGGATGCTAAAGTTGTGGTAACAATAAAGGTGTTTTTTAGTTGACGGAGCTGTTCAGAGGCAAGAATTCCAGGACGTACTGCAGGGGCAGTGGAGATCCATTCCTGTAATGCTGCACTGTCCCCTTTTTGGATGATATTCATAATGGTCTCTTCCAGGGAAAAGGTGTTATGTTGTATTTCTGGTTCTTCTTGGGTAAATAATTGTTCTGCACGCTGTCGTTCCATGGTTTCGGTCAGACTCTGCTGCTGTTCGTCATAGATTGCAATATCTTCCAGTGCCAGTTTTTCGTCATTTAAGAGATAGTTTAGTATGCACAGGGTTTGCATAATACTTTCAATGGGCATGCGAGCAATACTTTTCATACCAATAATAAAACTATCCACATCCTCTGAAGGAACATCCGCAAGAAAAGCCAATTCTCGCAGCTCCTGATGGGAGTTGGCGGTTTGACGGGTAGGGCCAAGGATAATTTTATACTGGGCAGAATTTACAATCCCATAATAATCAAAGGCAGGAGTGACATAATATCCCACATGGGCAGACACCTTCCAAATAGGTTGTTGGTAAGCCAGCATGGGGTCTTTGGGTAAATATACGGGGGAATGGTAAAAAACAAGATGATTGTTATGGTATAGACGGATGGGCATTCCACATAAATTACTCATATTGGTACAGATATAGTTTAGATCCATTTTGATATCCTTTCAGGCAGATATATTCATTACAAATATATCATATATATTACAAAAGTGCAAGAAAGTGTGGGAATAAAATGCTATGATAGTTATAGAAATGGTGTAGGAGGCAGATCTTATGGATATACAAAAGCTGATAAAAGAATTGACAATAGAAGAAAAATCATTGTTGGTAGCGGGACACAATTTTATGTATACATATCCGGTGGAGCGATTGGGGATTCCGGCTCTGTGTATGGCTGACGGTCCTCATGGCCTGCGAAAACAGATTGGAACAAAGGATAATGGAATTTCTGAGAGTGAACCGGCAACGGCCTTTCCTACAGCTGTTACTACCGCGTCCAGTTGGAATCCGGAGAATACCCGGCGGATGGGAGAGGCTATTGGCCGCGAATGCAAACATTATGATGTGCATGTATTGTTGGGACCGGGAGCAAATATAAAACGAAATCCATTGTGCGGTCGAAATTTCGAGTATTTTTCTGAAGATCCGCTGTTGGCAGGTGAAATGGCAGCTGGAGAAGTAAATGGTATACAGTCCCAGGGTGTAGGCGTGTCTGTGAAGCATTTTGCACTGAATAACAGCGAAAATTATCGGTTTATGGGAAACAGTATAGCGGATATGCGGGCGATACGAGAAATTTACCTGAAAGTTTTTGAACGAATCGTTCGGGAGGCTCATCCTGCCACCATGATGTGTGCTTATAATCAAATCAATAATACTTACTGCAGTGAGAATAAATGGCTGTTGACGAATATTCTGCGGGAGGAATGGGGTTTTACCGGGGCAGTGATGACCGACTGGGGAGCAATGCATGATCGTGCAGCATCGCTGAATGCAGGGTTGGATCTGGAAATGCCGGGGGATACCGGAATTTGCCAGCAGTGGATTTTGGAGGGCTTGTCCAAGGGAACACTTTCGGAGAAAACATTAAATCAAGCTGTAGAAAATATTTTGATGCTGATCCACAAATATGTGAAACCCGACGAGGGTCAGGAGATTGACTGGGAAGCTCATCATGCCCTTGCCGCAGAGATTGCCGCAGATAGTGCAGTGTTATTAAAAAATGATGGTGTATTACCCTTAAATTCTGACGAATCCATATTGGTAATAGGCGATCTATTTGAAAAAATGCGTTATCAGGGTGCCGGAAGCTCAATGATTCATCCCACCCAGGTTGTTACTCCTAAAAAAGCCTTTGATGAAAGGGCGATCTCTTATACATATGTACGAGGATATGCTGAAAACCAGCTAACACCGAATAAAGAAATGATTGATGAGGCAGTGCAGCAGGCAAAAAAGTATAAAAAGATTTTGGTATTTGCCGGGTTAACCGATTATGTAGAGAGTGAAGGATGCGATAGGGAGTCGATGAAACTGCCTAAGAATCAGCGGGCGTTATTATCGGCCTTGGTCAAAACCGGACGAAAAATCATCGTTGTATTATTCGGGGGATCTGTAGTGGAATTACCCTTTGCCGATAAGGTCAGTGGTATCTTAAATATGTTTTTGCCGGGACAGGGAGGCGGTACTGCTGTGGCGCAATTATTATTTGGCGAAAAATCTCCCAGTGGACGACTGGCAGAGACCTGGCCGGTAACCTATGATGATGTACCTTTCGCAAAAGAATATAGTCAAAATCTTCGAGAAGTATATAAAGAAAGTGTACTGGTAGGATATCGCTATTATACCACTGCCCGAAAACCGGTTCGTTATCCCTTTGGATATGGATTGAGTTATACCACTTTTTCATATGAAAAAATGCAAGTTCAGTATGCTGGCAATAAAATCATTGTGACATGTGATATAACCAATACCGGTGGAAGAGATGGTGCCGAAGTTGTACAGCTGTATGTGAAGGCGCCTCAGGGACAGGTCTTTAAACCAGAGAAGGAACTGCGGGCCTTTCATAAAGTGTACTTGGCTGTGGGGGAGAAAAAGAAGGTAACTTTGGAACTGGCAGTGGAAGATTTACGGTATTATCACGTGGGACAAAGTCGATGGGTACTGGAGACGGGGGAATATCAGCTGCAGGTATCCTCAGATAGTCAGACCGTACAATGTAGTCAAAGGATTTTTATCCAGGGAGAGGCTGTCTCCGGACCTTATGGAAGGAAAGTAAATGAAATTTATGAAAAGGCCGATTTGATGCAGATCACAGATGCCCTATTTGAAGAAATGAGTAGCATGAAGATTCCGGAATTGCCTGCAAAGTATCCGATTACTTTGGAATCTCGTTTTTCGGATCTGCAGCAGACATTTATGGGGCGTGTTCTATACAGTGCGGTACTAAGTGTAGCAGAAAATCAGATGCGAACTGCCAAGAAGCTGCCGGATGGGATCGAAAAGGAAAATAAAATAAAAGGTGCAATGTTCCTGAAGCGAATTTTAGAATCCAATAGTCTGATTGGTATGTCTATGTCGGCGGGAACATCCATGCCCTATCATTTCGCTTGTGGCTTTAAGGAATTGACCAACGGACACTTAATCAAAGGGATTATGTGTTTCTGTGGAAAAACATGGGAGGAAAAGAAAAATGTTAAAGAGTAAAATTTTTAATAGTCGGCTGAACAGCAGCGATGTTACTGCAGCTGAAAAATGGCTGGGATATCTGGCAGGACCCTGTGGAGCACTGCTTTTGAATGCAGTGCTGGCTACGTATTTAAATGTTTATTATACCGATGTTGTGAATTTGACGGGGATTTGGGGAGGATTATTCTTGACAATTTTTCCGGTAATTTCAAAAATTATCGATGCAATTACCAATGTGATTATGGGATATATTATTGACCGTACCCGGACAAAACAGGGAAAGGCGCGTCCGTGGCTTCTGTTATCCGCTCCCATGATATGTGTTACCGGAATTTTACTTTTTGTAGTTCCCAATGGTAGTGAAACGCTGCAGGTGATTTGGGTAATGGTTTCTTATAACTTGTTTTATTCCGTGGCGTATACAATTTATAATATGAGCCATAATCTGATGGTTCCGTTATCCACTCGCAACACCACCCAGCGCGGCAGTTTGTCTGTATTTAATCAGATTGCCACAATTATGATGAGCGGCATTTTGGTGGCGCTGGTCTTCCCTATGGTGATTATGCCGATGTTGGGCGTGGATCAAAGTAAATGGATTATGGTCATGAGTATTCTATCTATTTTGGCGTTGCCTTTGACATTGCTGGAATATTATTTTACGAAAGAGCGAGTTACAGAAGAAAGTGTCAGCGAAGAAAAAGGCGTACCCTTTATGACACAGCTAAAGATTGTGTTAATGGATGGGTATATGATCATTATATTTGTGTATTTTCTGATCTATACGGTAGGAACTTGCCTGAAAAATTTGGGATTGGTTTATTATTGTAATTATGTCTTGGGCAGTTATAATGATGGTATTACTCAGATGTTGGTTTCGGTCATCGGTGGTATTCCCATGGGTATTGGTATTTTTGCAGTGTGGCCCCTGGCAAAACGATTTGGAAAGAGAAATGTAACATTGGTTGGATTTATTTTGTATGCAGTTGGCGGTGGAATCTGCTGTATGGCACCGGAGAATATGGTGATTGTACTTATTGGCCAGTTTATTAAGAATATTGGCGGTTTACCCTGTTCTTATGTGTTTATGGCTCTGTTTGCAGATGTGTTGGATCATTTGGAGTGGAAGAGTGGTATACGCTGTGATGGTACAGCTATGTCCATCTATAATATTATTGCAGTTGCCATGGTGGGTATTTGCACAGGTATTTTCAACTGGATGCTGGCCAAGGCAGGATATATTGCCCCTGCTATTGACAGTGCGGTACAGACAATTGCGGCTGCGCAGCCGGAGGCGGTTAAAAATGCCATTATTTTTGCCTTTTTAGGTTTGGAAATTATCACCGGTATTGTCCTGGCAATATTGTTATTTGCCCTGAATGTGGAGCGTACAGTGGAATATAAGCAAAGGGAGATTATTGCGTATCGCAAGGCTGCCTGTCTTGCCGCAGGAAAGGAATGGACGGAGCGGGAACTGCCGCCATTGCAGAAAAAAGAAAAGGCAGAAAAGCAGTGGGAGGCGGAACGGAGTAAAGGTGAGGCATATCGGGCCAAAATCCAGCAAGAATTGGAGAAGTTCGTATGATACAGGCAGTGCGACTGAGGACAGAATATCTAACCAATCCCTTGGGAATTGATATTCAAAATCCCAGACTTTCATGGAATGTAAAGGGAGCTGTGGTTCAAAAGGCGTATCATGTGATTGCCCGCATGGATGGACAGATGATCTGGGATAGCGGCAAGATAGAGTCGAACCGGATGATGGTATCCT
>JAFUJY010000172.1 GCA_017467985.1 Bacillota bacterium | reverse complement strand
GTTATCTGGAGGACTTGGTCACGATTTTACTCTTAAATGACTTGTTTGACCGCCGCAGACGGAATCGGCGAAGATAAAACAAGACCCCGTGTCCATAACAGATACGGGGTCTAATCATGTAAAAATTACTTTGCCTCCGGCGGCTCAATGGAGTAATTACACTTCAGTGTGGAAAGCACCATGTTGCTCTGGGTCTTCACAACGGAGGGACACTTACGGATCTTGTTAAAGATCTGCTCCAGGGAGGAAGTGTTCTCGGTAATAATCTTGAGACAGCAGTCATAGCTGCCGGCGATATGGTAGTACTCGGTGATTGCAGGCTCTGCCAGAACATACTGGGTGAACTCGGTGTCATCAGCGAAACCATTCAGGGTCACCAGCATAATCACGGTCAGATCTTTGTGGAAGGCCTTGGGATTCAGAATGGTGGTGTATTGCTGGATCATCTCGGAATTTTCCAGCTTTTTCAGACGTTCACTTACGGCAGAGACAGACAGATTGACCTTGCTGCTGATCTCGGAAAGAGAAATACGTGCGTTATCCAGCAGAAGATGTAAAATTTGGTTATCAATACGATCCATCAGTCGTACCTCCTAGTTTTTGATAACTTTATTATAGTGAAAAAATTGCAGAAAATCAAGTCTTTTTTGAAAAAATGTCAAAATACAGAAAAAACCACTGTATCCAAAGGAAAACAGTGGTCTTTTCTGCGTTTTTTGAAAGAATTACATGGAAGAGCGGGATTCAAAGCTGGCACAGTCAGTACATTTGGACTGAGTGGCGTTGGGCTCATGCTTTTCCACATGGATCGTCTGCAGAGTGCAGTAATCCTGAGTTCCTGCGTGATGGGTACATTCGGTCACATCACAGCAAATGCAATGGTTTACTTGCTTGGTTTCATGCATTTTTCAGTTCCTCCTTAAAATGAAGTTTGCAGGCTTCATCAAGGACTAGTATGCCCAGAGTTTTTTTCTTTATACATAAGAGAAAAGTTTGAAAAAAACATTGAACTGTGGTATACTGGATAAGAAAGAGAGGTGAGAGCATGCAGAGGATTCATATTCCACAGGATGTGGAGCGGATTTTGATGAGTTTGGAGAAAGCCGGGTACGAGGCCTATGCAGTGGGCGGCTGTGTTCGGGATAGTTTGATGGGGCGTGAGCCTAAGGATTGGGATATTACCACCTCTGCAAAGCCTCAGGAGGTCAAGCAGATTTTCAAAAATACCTACGATACCGGTATTGAGCATGGAACGGTGAGCGTACGGTTTGGTACACAGATTTATGAGGTAACCACTTTCCGAATTGATGGTGAGTATACGGATCATCGCCGGCCGGATAGTGTTCAGTATACGGTGGATTTGTCCGAAGACTTAAAGCGTCGGGATTTTACCATGAACGCCATGGCCTATCATCCCAATACCGGTGTGGTGGATTTGTTTGGGGGTCAGGAAGACATGGCCCAAGGGAAAATCCGTTGTGTGGGCGATGCCAGGGAGCGATTTGAAGAGGATGCGCTGCGGATGCTGCGGGCATATCGTTTTGCAGCCCGATATAACTTTAAGGTAGAAGAAAAGACCGAGCTGGCCATTCGGGAGAAGGCGCCCCTGTTGGCCAATGTGAGCCGTGAGCGGGTGCACGAGGAGATGAATCAGTTACTGGTTTCGGATCATCCTGGGATCCTGCGCCAGGTAATGGATAGTGGTCTGATGAATTATATCGTGCCGGAACTGATGGAAAGCCGGGGAGTTCCTCAGAATTCTCCTTATCATGTATATAATGTGGATGAGCACATTATCCGCACGGTGGAGGCGGCACCCAAGGTGAGTGTGGTTCGCTGGGCGGCATTGCTGCACGATGTTGCAAAGCCCCGCTGCCGCAGGACCGATGATACAGGCCGGGATCGTTTTACCGGACATCCGGCGGTGAGTGCCCAGATGGCGGATGCCATTATGAAGAACTTAAAATTCGATAATAATACCCGGGAGGCAGTGGTGCTGGCAGTGCAGATGCACGATGAGAACCCGCCCCAAAATGAACGGGATATGCGCCAGTTGTTGAGCCAGCTGCCCGATGGTTTTTATCCCTATCTGCAGGCGCTGCAGCGGGCGGATGCTTCGGCCCAGAACCCGGAACGGCTGGAGACCAGCTTGATGCGCTTGGACACTGCCCGGGAGATGTACCAAAATGTCATCGAAAAGGGTCAGTGCGTAAAGCTGGCTGACTTGGCGGTGAATGGTCGGGATTTGATGGAGATTGGTTATCCGTCAGGAAAGGAGATTGGCCGGGTACTGCATTTGCTGCTGAAGCAGGTGCTGGAGACTCCCGAGGCCAACCAAAAGGAGCTGCTGTTGGAAGTGGCCCGTCGTTTACAAAATACAGGAGATCGCTGAAAAGTGATCCCCTGTTCTTTTTTTGGAGTTTTCGCATAGGATATATCGTTCCCCGTTGTGGGACTAGATAATAAAAGGAAGTGAAACCATGCGAGAATTAAATGCGGGGATGCTAAAAGATTTTGGGTTAAATGTTAAGCGGTATAATCGGGAGTTTGGAGCCTATCTGTGCGATACGGATCAGGGTATATATCTTGTGAAAAGTGTGGATTATTCGGAGCGGGTCATGCAATGTGCCCATGAGGCCAAGGAACATTTGGTGCGATCCGGCCTGAAAAATGTGGACGAATATGCCTTGTACAGTGATGGGCTGCCCTGGGCACTCATCAACCGGGAAAAAATTGTGGTGCGACGCTGGCTGCGGGGGGAAGAGGCAGAACTGGAAAAAGCCGAGGATTGTGAAAAGCTGGGAAGGGCTTTGGCAACACTGCATAATTACTGCTGCGGTTTGGAAATGCCCGAAGAGTATGGTATGATTCCCCGTTATGATGAGTTGCCGGATCGGTTAGAACGTCAAATGCGGCGGGTACGTTCCATGGGCAAAAGTATTCGCCGGCGGGGAAAGCTGGAGGATTTTGACTTGCTTTTCTTAAAGGCATTGAGAATGTATGAAGAGGCGGGAAAAGCTGCAATAGACGGCCTGGGTTCCGGATGCATGCAGGAAACGGCTGCCTGGGCCAAACAGGAAAAAATGTTTTGCCATGGGGGATTTTCCAATCACAGTGTATTGTTTTCCTGGGATAGTGCATTGATTCATGATTTTGAAGAGATGCAGTTGGCGGCGCC
>JAFUJY010000171.1 GCA_017467985.1 Bacillota bacterium | reverse complement strand
CTTTCACCTCTGCACAGCCATTGTTTCGTGAAGGCAGAAGATATCTAAGGAGGAACAAATGATGAAAACATATAACAAACCCTGGCGGTATGCCCTGACCATGTTTGGTCTGTCCATCGCTGGGTACATGTATACTACATATGGTACCTTTTTTTATACCGAGTATATTGGCCTGGGCATGCAGATGATCGCCGCCGCCAATGTGATTTATGCTATTTGGGATGCCTTCAATGACCCCATCGCGGGTTATCTGTCCGACCGCACCCGCACCAAGTGGGGACGCCGTCGTCCCTGGATGATGGTGGCCGTGCCGGTATTTATTTTGTCATCTATTTTGTTCTTCAGTCCGCCGGTGGCGCTGGGCAAGGGGATCGGGCTGGCAGTGTGGTTCGGTGTGTTCCTGGTGCTGACCGAGACCGGTAATACCATCGCTTCTGTAAATTATCATTCTCTGCTGCCGGATCTGTACCGGGAAGAGGCACAGCGTAATCGTGCCAACTCCATTCGTCAGGCGCTGCAGCTGGTGGGCATGATCATCGGTGTATCCCTGGTGCCCATGATTACATCCGCCTTGGGCTACACAACCACAGCTATTGTTCTGGGCATTTTATCCGGCGCATTGGTGATCTATTCTATTGTGGGCTGCCGGGAGCGGGACGATTATGTGGACTCCAAGCAGGTGGGACTGATCACCTCCCTGAAGGAGCTGGCCACCAATAAAAACTTCTGGTTGGTGAGTATTGCCCATTTCTTCTATCAGTCCACCAGTGCGCTGCTGTTGGCGGGCATTCCCTTCTATATTAAGTATACGCTGGGGCTGCCGGATGGTAACGCCACGTTTTTGACCGCTGCAGTATTTGTGTCCGCCATTCCCGCCATGTATTTGTGGTACCGCATGATCAACAAAGTGGGCACCCTGAAGTGCTGGCGCATCGCCTTAGCTTGGCTGGGCTTATCCCTGATCCCGCTGTATTTTGTAAAAGCCTTGATCCCGGCCTGCATCTGCGGTGTATTTGTGGGTATCGGTGTGTCCGGTGTTATCGCCAACCTGGATATGGTCAACTCTGAGCTGATCGAGGATGATGCTGCTCGCCATGGTGTGCGCCGTGAAGCCACATTTTTCGCCGGCATCAGCTTTATCACCCGCCTGTCCAGCCTGACCCGCAGCGGCGTATACCTGCTGCTGTTCGCTTGGTTTGGCTTTGAGAGCGGCGAAAACCCCGGCTTGATGCCCGGAGAAGCGGCTCGCTGGATGATGATTGTCTTCCCCATTGTACTGATGGCGATTTCCTTTGGTGTGTCACTGCTGGTGAAGTTTAAGAAGAAGGAGAAGTAAAATAGTTTTAAACTTTTGCGGGAGCGGCTTGTCAGAAGATAAACTTTGTGATAGGATAATAGGAACCCGTAAGAAAGGAAGTTATTGATTCTATGAAAAAGAAGATTGAATTAACTGCAAAGCAAATGGCACTGATGGTGGTGGCAGTTGTGATGGTATTGGTAATTATCATTGCCGTTGCTGTATTGAATCGCGGTGACTGCTATGCTAAGATTACCGTGGAGGGCTACGGTACAATTACCTTGGAGCTGGACCGGGAGGCCGCACCCATTACCGTTGAGAATTTTGTGAATTTGGCCGAAAGTGGTTTCTATGATGGCCTGACCTTCCATCGTATTATCGAAGGATTTATGATGCAGGGCGGTGACCCCACCGGTACCGGTTATTATGGTTCCGGCACAACCATCGAGGGCGAGTTTTCGCTCAATGGCTGGGACAATCCCATTTCCCATACCCGCGGCGTTATTTCCATGGCCCGTTCCGAGACATATAACAGTGCCAGCTCACAGTTCTTTATCGTGCATGCAGACAGTACTTTCCTGGATGGCAGTTATGCCGCCTTTGGTCGTGTCATCTCCGGTATGGACATTGTGGACAAGATCTGCACCGAGGCCATTGTAAGCGATAGCAACGGTACTGTAGCCGCTGAAAATCAGCCGGTGATCACCTCCATTGAGATTGTTGATTAAAGCAGTTTCGGCCCCGCATGCGGGGCCGAATGTGATTCAAAATGTAACAGAGGGACGGACTTCGCAAGTATTGGGACGGTGAACTCCGTCCCTTTGTTACATTTTGGAGTCAATAAATTTTTGAATCTGTTGACGAATGTTTAGTAAATCCAGGCCATTACCATCTTCCCGTGTAATCAGCAGCTGATCTTTTTCGTAAATATTGTTAGCATGATATTGCTCCAGACGTTGCAGCCAATTGGCCATATAGGTTGGATCATATGTTTTCCCTAAATGCTCATAATAATATCGTTTTCCATTAATAATAAGTGTAAAGTCTGGACGAATAAACTGTTTTTCCGAAACTTCCAGGGGAAGTTCATAATGGAAAGTGATGCCCATTAGCATTAATAGCATAGAAATCATCGCTTCGGTTTTAGATGCAACGTAATCACCATGGGGAGTGTAATAGACATAATGATTTTTGTACAGCCGATGATCTGCGATAATACGGGCAAGCTTTTGGCGACGTCGATCTTTAATCCACGTGCGATAACGCCGAGCTTCCTTGTCTGTTTTGTATTTCATGTAATAGTCAAATTCGTCCTGAAGTTCTTGGCGACGCTGTTTCAATTGTAATGCAGTGTCCACCAAGTTATCCGGAACCGGCAGATAAAATCGTAATCCGTAATGGGAATAGCGATAAAAATATCGGAGAGTGGACCGATCCGTTCGAACCTGCAGACGCCCATCAGGAATCTTGGATAATTCATGAATTACTTGAGTAAATGTATACATAGAAAACCTCCTTTCATCAACAATATTATACCAAATTCTGGAAGAAAAAACAAGTGTGAAATGGAAAAAAATGGGAAACATCGAAGCCTCTTTTTGTGGCCCCGGGATATCTCAGAAAAGTGGTGCGTGGCCCCAAGAATCCAGTAAATCCTGGAGCCTGGCCCCAGGATATCTTAAAAAAGCGGTGCGTGGCCCCAAGAATCTGGTGAATTCTGGAGCCTGGCCCCAGGATATCTTAAAAAAGTGGTGCGTGGCCCCCGAAATCCGGTAAAAACCGGAACAGCAGATTTTTTTCTTTACAAATCCCCTAGAATAGGGTAAAATATATGGTGGTTTAATAGCCTGATGACGCAATTATGAAGATACCATCAGGCTAGCCTCAAGAAAGGAAATGTCCATGAAAAGAGAGCATATGGGAAATGCTGCGGAAGAAGCATTGATGCAAAAGGCAGCAATAGAAAGAATGAAGAATTTTCTGGCGGGGCGCCACCCGTCTTATTATATCACCACATTGGGCTGTCAGATGAATGCCCACGATTCAGAGAAGTTGGCGGGCATCCTGGAGGAAATGGGTTTTGTGCTCAGTGAGCAGGAAGAGGCGGCGGATCTGGTGGTTTACAACACCTGCTGTGTGCGGGAAAATGCGGAACTGAAGGTATATGGTCGTTTGGGCTATCTGAAGAGTTATAAGAAAAAGAACCCCAATATGAAAATAGCCTTGTGTGGCTGTATGATGCAGGAGCCTCATGTGATCGAGAAGTTAAAGAAGTCCTACCGTTGGGTGGATTTGATTTTCGGTACTCATAACCTGTACCGTTTTGCAGAACTGCTGGAGAGTGTTTATGAGACACCGGGTCAGTTGATTGATATTTGGGATGCTCCCGGGGAGATCGTGGAGGATCTGCCCAGTATCCGCAAGACCAGCTTTAAGGCCTCGGTTAATATTATGTTTGGCTGCAATAATTTCTGCACCTATTGTATCGTACCCTACGTACGTGGGCGTGAACGCAGCCGGGAGCCGGAGGAAATTATCAAAGAAATCCAGTGTCTGGCTGCATCCGGTGTGAAGGAGATTCAGCTGCTGGGCCAGAATGTAAATAGTTATGGTAAGACTTTGCAGAATCCCATCAGTTTTGCCCAGTTGCTGTATAAGGTGAGTGAGGTGGAGGGGATTGAGCGAATCCGTTTCATGACGTCCCATCCGAAGGATTTGTCGCCGGAGTTGATCGATGCCATGAAGAACTGTCCCAAGGTGTGTCCCCATTTCCATTTACCCCTGCAGTCCGGCAGTGACCGTCTGTTAAAAGAAATGAATCGTCATTATGACAAGGCAAAGTATCTGGATATCGTACGACGGCTGCGGGAAGCGGTGCCGGAGATGGCCATTACCACTGACATTATTGTGGGATTTCCCGGCGAGACCCGGGAGGATTTCCTGGAGACGGTGGATGTGGTGCGTAAGGCCGGCTTTGACAATGCCTTTACATTTATTTATTCCAAGCGGGAGGGAACCCCTGCTGCCAGGATGGAAAATCAGGTGGATCCGGAAGAGGCCAAGACCAATTTTGAAGAATTGCTGGTCGTACTGAAAGAAGTGATGGACCAGCGCAATGAGCGTTTGGTGGGTAAGACCTTGCAGGTGCTGGTGGAGGATGTGAACAATCATGATGCTTCCATGCTCACCGGCCGCAGCGAAGGCAATTATCTGGTGCACTTTAAGGGTGGAAGCGAGCTGATCGGTCAAACCGTTCCGGTAAAGATTGACGAGCAGCTGACCTATTATTTGGTTGGAACATTATGATACTAGGGTTAAAAGGTCATAAAGTTTCATACATGTAT
>JAFUJY010000170.1 GCA_017467985.1 Bacillota bacterium | reverse complement strand
TGTTATTGGGCGAATTTTATGAAAAGAGTTCCCAGGAGGAGCTGGATGAGCTGAGTAGTGCGTTGGCTTCTTTAGCAGAAGAAAAGCGTAAGTATGATCAGTCATCGGACCGCCTGCATCTGCTGCTGTATACCGGTCGCAGGATGGAGATCTATATACGGTGTATTGAGAAGCTGCATGAAATGAGCAGCCGGGGCTTTGAGTCCGGCCGTATGAAGGCGCTTTTCCACAAGGTGGAGGGGATCCGTTCTTCTGAAGGGTATCAGTCCTGTGTGAAAGCATTGGAGGAGTATCACAGCCGCATTACCTTTCCCAAGGTGATGATGGTGGCGCTCAACACCCAGGAAGATGCCCATCCCACTGAAATGGGCGTGCTTTGGGAGTCCACAGAGGTTCAGGAGCTGAATCCTCTGCTAGAGATGCAGGAGGCGGCCCAGCCGGCCAAGAGCCTGTTTCCTGAAATGCCCTATACCCGGGAGCGTTATGGCACCCACTTTGAAGAATTTTTGTCGAAAAGCCTGGAAAAGGAATGGAAGAATAAAGTCAATAAGGGCATGGACCTGTGGAAGAAGATCACTGCTCCGGAAGAAGAAAGTATCGGTGCACTGTGGGAAGAATTTGCATTCTATGCGGTGGGACTGCGGGTGATGAACACCTTTACCCAGCGGGGCTACCAGGTATGTCGTGGGGAAGTAACCCAGGAAGTGCTGCTGAAGGCTGAGGGCATGGTGTATCCCGAACTGGTGCTGAATGCGGATAATATCGAGGGCAATCCGGTGATCTTAATTAATGGGGGCGGTGTTATTGTAACCGGTGCCAACCATTCCGGGAAGACTTCTTATTTGAAGACCATTGGTCAGACCATTTTGCTGGCCCAGCTGGGATTTTATGTGCCGGCAGTGAAGGTGGCTTTTCGTCCGGTAAAGCACATTTACACCCTGTTTTCTGCCGGTGAGGATCGGGAGATGACTGCATCACGTATGGGGGTGGAGATCAAGATCCTGGCGGAGATGTTAGAAAAGGTGGAGCCGGACGACCTGGTGCTCATCAATGAGCCCCTGACCAGTACCAATCCGGTGGAAGCCATTTCCATTTGTGCGGAACTGGTGCAGAAGTTCCTGGAAAAGAAGGTTTCCAACTTGATGGTTACTCATCTGTATGATGTATATTTCCTGCTGAAGACCACTCTGCCTGAGGCGCTGCAGCCCCAGCTGAAGAGTCTGGTGACCCAGGCCTATTATGATGAGAATGAAGGCATGGTATATAGTTATAAATTGGTGGAGAGCGAGCCTCTAGGTAACAGCTATGCCAAACAAACCGCCGAATCCTTTGGTATTACGCTGCAGGATTTGGTGAAGAATCCGGAAGAATTAAGTGTAACCAATGCTTTCTGTGAAAAGGAAGGCGAACAGGCAATGTATACAAGGGAGGAGGCTAACCATGGGATTTCTGACTGAGTTAGAGGGTAAGAAGCTGCCGATGGCGGCCTCACAGCTGGCACTGGATGATTTGATGGTGTCAGATTTTATGAAGAGGATTTTTGCTCCCCATACCGCCGGTCAGGTATTTGAATGGGAAAAATATCTGACAGCCAATTCCGCTGACATTGTGTATCGTCGGGAAGTATTAAAGGAGCTGGCCGCATGCCCCGCTTTAATTGAAAAAATGAAGGGATTGTGCGCCTGTATCAATATGATTACCCGGTTAAAGGATGAGCACATGTCCAGCGAATATGGCCCGGAGGCCTTCCGGGAATTTGGAATCATGCGGGAAGCCTACGATCAGATGAAGGAGATGCAGGAGAGCCTGCAGATCCTGATGGAGGACGGAACGGTTGCATCCCGAGGCCTGGTGAAGATGTGCGAGATGCTGCGGGAAAAGCTGCATAATAATTTCTGCGATAGTTTCCCCCAGGATTGGGACACCATGACTTCTGGCATGGAAAAAATTGGCAGTATGACTCTGCGTTTCACTTTGGATGATGAGATGCATGTACAGGGAGCATCCATTGTGGCTCTGCATAAGCAAAAGTATAGTAAGGGCGGGTTCCTGCAGTGGAAGAAAGAGATGATGCATACCGAGCATCCCTGGGAGCTGAATGCCTTAAAAGAAATGACCACTCCCACCGAGGAACTGCTGGGAGATGAACTGCGGTTTAATCAGCGACAGTTCTATCAGCGTCTGTATCGTATGACCCTGGATCTTGATGACCTGTATCAGGATTTGATTTTCTACCTGGGAGCATTGGAGTACTGTTCCAAGATGGCAGAGGCGGGTGTGTCCCTGTGTCTGCCCCAGATTCTACCCATGGAGCATAAGGGATATGTGGCCCGGAACATGATCAATCCGGTACTGGTAATCATGAACCCCAGCAAGAAGCCGGTGCCCAACGATGTGGATTTTCGCAAGGGCGGCGAGATTTTCCTGCTGACCGGTATCAACCAGGGGGGGAAGACCACCTTCCTGCGGACAGTGGGTACCATTCAGGTACTGTTCCAGCTGGGATGGCCGGTGCCGGCAACGGAGGCATCCATCAGCCTGGTGGACAAGATCGTAACTGTATTCTCCCACGAAGAAAATACCGCGCTGCAGCATGGTAAGCTGGGTCAGGAATTGAAGACCATGAAGCAGGGAATGGAAGAGGCCACGGTGGACAGTCTCTTGCTGTGCAACGAGCCCATTACCGGTACGTCTCCCATGGAGAACCTGTATTTGAGCCGTGTGGTATTGACCTCCTGTAAGGTCAACGGCTACAAGGGCATTTGGGTAACCCATTTGTACGACCTGGCCAATCGTGCCCAGGCCATGAATGAAGAACTGCCGGGCAGCACCATTTCCAGTTTGGTGGCTCGGGCTGTGGAACGAGGCAACACGGTGGATGCCAGCTATCGTATTGAACGAGGCAACCCCGCATTTACCAGTTATGCAAGAGAAGTTATGAGAAAGGAAGCATCATTATGAGAATCATCGACATTGCACAGGAAGTGTTCAGTGGTCACACCTATCCCGGTGATCCGGTTCCAGGATATGAACGTTTGAAGGAAATGAGTAAGGGCGCAGTTTGCAATCTGACCCGTTTTTGGATGTGTGCCCATAATGGCACCCATGTGGATGCACCTGCCCACTTTATTAAAGATGGCCGCACCATCGAGTCTGTCCGTTTGGAAGACTGCATGGGCGAGGCTTGGGTTGTGGATGGCGAGCCCGATTGGGAGCAGAAGCTGCCCGAGGGTTGTGAGCGTGTTCTGGTGCGTGGTCAGGCAGATGTAACCTGGGATCAGGCCAAGGTGCTGGTGGACAAGGGGATTCGCCTGGTGGGTACCGAGACCCAGAAGATGGGCGATCATGACGTGCATCGTGAACTGCTGGGCAATGGTATTGTCATGCTGGAAGGCGTGGATCTGTCCAAGGCCATCAATGGCAAGGCTTTTTTGTGTGCCCAACCCATTAACTTGGGCGGCAGCGAAGGCGCACCCTGCAGACCGGTTTTGATTTATGCAGACTAAAAAGTTATATTATACAGATAGCCACATGATCAGATCTGTAGCTCAGGTCGTGGATGTGCAGCCCGCTAAAAAGGGCTATGAGGTGGTGCTGGATCAAACGGTGTTCTTTCCGGAGGAGGGGGGCCAGCCCTGCGATAAAGGAACCATTGATGGCGAATCAGTTCTGGCTGTCAAGGAAAAGAATGGTGTGATTTATCATACTATGATGCAGCCGCCGCAGGTAGGAGAGCAGGTGGAGTGTGCCATTGACTGGTCTCATCGCTTTTCTCTTATGCAGAATCATTCCGGAGAGCATGTGGTGTCTGGTTTGATTCACGCGGCCTACGGTTACGACAATGTGGGCTTTCATATGGGGTCCGATGCCATTACGCTGGACTTAAACGGGGTCCTGACCAAGGAACAGGTGCGGGAGATTGAGCTTAAGGCTAACCAGGTGGTGTGGGCCAATTTGCCCGTAAGTACCATGTTTCCGGCACCAGAAGAACTGGATAGGCTGGAATACCGCAGTAAGCTGGATCTGCGGGAAAATGTGCGCATTGTACAGATCGGCCATATTGATCGCTGTGCCTGCTGTGCCCCTCATGTGAATTATACCGGCGAGATTGGTATGATTCGGCTACTGAGTGTGCAGAGTTACAAGGGCGGCGTGCGTATCTCCATGCTGTGTGGGCATCGAGCACTGGAGCAAAGCCAGATGGTACAGGATCAGATCGAAGCCCTGGGAGTGAAGTTCTCGGTAAAGCAGGACAAGGTGCAGCAGGCAGTGGAAAAACTGGCGGATGCCCATGAGGAACTGAAAGCCGAGCGCAATGCGTTGTCCAGCGAAGTGTTAAAGCAAAAAGCTGCGCTGATTCCGGAATGTGACACCCTTATATGGGCATTTGAAGAGCTGCAGGGAGAAGAAGTGCGCATTTATGCCAATCTGTTGGCAGCGAGAAATAAAGGAATGACGGCGGTGTTTGGAAAAAACGGCCGTTTTGTGATTGTATCTGAACATTTGGATGTACGCATACTGGCCCAGATCCTGCGGGAAAAGCTGGGCGCCAAGGGTGGTGG
>JAFUJY010000169.1 GCA_017467985.1 Bacillota bacterium | reverse complement strand
TGGGAAAGCGGATTTTTGATTCTTTGCGGAGATTGGACATTCTGCAGCCTTTCTTAGAGGAAGATTCGGTTACAGAGATCATGGTGAATGGACCGGAACACATATATGTGGAGCGAAATGGACGTGTGGTTAAAACGGAGGCTCGTTTTGACAGCCGCCAGCGGTTGGAGGATGTTATTCAGCAAATTGTGGGCAGCGTGAATCGACGGGTAAATGAATTTAATCCCATCGCGGATGCTCGCTTGGCGGATGGATACCGAGTCAATGTGATTTTACCGCCGGTGGCACTGAATGGTCCGATTTTAACGATTAGAAAGTTTCGCCGCCAACCCATTACAGTAGAAGAAATGGTAGAGTGGGGAACATTGACCGCTGAAAGTGCGGATTTTATTCGAAAATTAGTAGAGGGGAAATATAATCTGTTTGTATGCGGAGGAACCGGAGCGGGGAAAACCACACTTTTGAATGTGCTTAGTAATTTTATTCCTGCAGGGGAGCGTATTATAACGATTGAAGATGCGGCAGAACTGCGCTTATCGGCAGTGGAAAATGTGATTACACTGGAAACACGAAATGGTGGTTTGGACGGCAAAGGCATGGTGACCATACGTGATCTAATTAAGACCAGCTTGCGAGCGAGACCGGATCGCATTATTGTGGGCGAGGTTCGAGGTGCTGAAGCGCTGGATATGTTGAGCGCTATGAACACCGGTCATGAAGGCTCCCTTTCCACCGGCCATGCGAATTCAGCGGAGGATATGATTTCCCGAATTGAAACCATGGTGTTGATGGGGGCGAATTTGCCCATAGAGGCTATACGTCAGCAGATTGCATCCGCATTGGATATTTTTATTTATATAAGTCGTATGCGGGATGGAAGTCGAAAGGTAACAGAAATTTCTCAAGTGGTGGGCGTACAAAACGGTCGTGTACAAATGGAACCGTTATTTGCAATGACGGATCATGGACTGCAGCGGACACAAGCGGCGATGTTTCGTCGAAAGGGGGCTTTCTGTGAAGAATTATGGCAAACATAGATTGAGTGCTGTTGAGAAGGGACTGGCAGCTGGTGTTGGTGGATTGATCTGTGCTGTGGTTGTGGGCGTCTTTTTTCGCAGTCTTATTATGATGGGGATTGCAGTTGGGGTAGGGATGACGGTGGCACCCTTTTATTGGCGGAGAATACGACAGAATCAAATTCAAAAGCAGCTGCGGTATGAATTTCGAGAGTGCTTAGGGATGATGACACCGGTTTTGCGGACGGGACGGTCTATAGAAGGAGCAATTGAAGCCCTGTGTGAAGATATGGATCCGGAGGAAACACCATTGATTTATGAGGAAGTCCGCAGTATTTCCAATGGCTTGAAATTGCATACGCCCATTGAAGAGTTGTTTCAGGAACTGGGAGATCGCAGCGGAGTCGGTGATATTCAGGATTTTGCGGAGATTTTATCGGTCAGCAAGCGCAGTCGGGGTGAAGTTGTGGAAATGATGGAGCGGACGGTGGAAGTGTTGGAAGAAAAGATGGAATCAGAAGAAGAACTAAGGGTGATTTTAGCAAAACGCAAGATGGAGCAGAGAATCTTAACAATCATGCCCTTTGCTGTTATTTTTATGCTGATGATTATGTCGCCGGGGTACTTGGAGCCATTGTACTCCACATTGCAGGGGAGAGCCGTTATGGTGGTATGTGTGGTTTTAATGGTATTTAGTCATTATTTATCCGGACGCATTACAAAGATTAATGTATAGGTGCAGGGATGAAATGGATTTTTGCAGCAGTTGAAGTGTGTATGTTAGCCATATTTATATATGGGACAATACGTTGCAGAAGGGTGAGAAATCGGTTGGAAAATGGGGAGCTGGCAGGGCTATATATGCCGATAGGACGGTTTTTATCCGCAAAAATGCCGATTCGATCAGGCTTGCAGAAAAGGCTGAGCCAATTGTACCCATCTATATCATCCAAGGAACTTTGCAGGGAATATCAGGCAAAGGAAGTGGGGCAGATATTCTTGATGATTATGATATGCAACGCAGTATTACTATTGGGCCTGAAGGATGAAGAAATGGTTCGTCAGGTGGGGTATCAGTTGGAACGGCCAGCTTATGAAGAAGGGGACCGCCAAGAAGTACTAATTGTTGAAAATCAGCAGGAAAGTACGGTGGTGGAGGTTACGATTCCCCATCAGATGCCCACCAGAACACAGGCGGAAGTTCGTTTGGCCGAAGGAAAATTGTGGTTGGAAAGGTATATCCGAGATCTGGGAACGGTGGGGGCGTCGCTGCAGTTGCCGGTCCAGTGGGAGGATGTGCTTATTACATATACAGCTGATGATGTCAAGATTGGGGAGGATGGTTATGTAAGATTTAGAGAAGTCACTGGGCCGCAAAAGATAAAGGCAGAGTTGTCTTGTGGAGAATATAATACGCAGATGCAGTTTGAATTGGCGGTGAGTCTGCAAGAGAATGCTACATTGGCAGAGAAAATAGATGAGGCACTGCAGGATGCGGAATTGACAGAGACAGAACTGCTACTGCCAAAGTCGTTGGATTCGAAGGTGCTGTCCTGGCGTTTACCGGAACAGCAAACCCAAAAAGAAATGTGGATCCTATTGTTGTGGGCCCTTCCCTTTTTAACGATTCCCTTGGGATATCAGGAATTGAATCGAAAGGAAAAGGAACGTCAGCAGAAAATTGCATTGGCATATCCCAGGGTGATTCAAAAACTGACGGTCTTTCTAGGGGCGGGATTAAGCATCCAGGCAGCCTGGGAGAGAACTGCGCTGCAGGGAGACCGCAAGGATCCGTTAATGGAAGAAATGAATGTAACAAGGGTGCAGATCCGGCATGGAACACCTATGCAAGAGGCGCTTCGGCAGTTCGGACATCGGGTTCGCAATCCAGCACTGCGCCGTTTGGCCAATATGCTATGCCGTAACCTTCGCAGAGGTGATGAGTTTTTGCTGGAGCACTTAAAGGAAATGAATCAGATGGCTTGGGAAGATCATAAAAAAACAGTAAAAATTCAGTCAGAAGAGGCAGAGACAAAACTGTTGCTGCCAATGATACTTATGCTGGCGGTTATTTTGCTGATCGTAATGACACCGGCCATGTTGACGATGAGCAGCTAGAGAGGGAGGATAATGATGTTTGTGAAATGGAACTGGCTGGAAGAGGAACAGTCCGGTGTGGGTACAATCGAAATTGTCTTGATTCTGGTGATTTTGATTGCATTGGTGTTGATGTTCAAGGATACAGCGGTGGATTTTGTGGAAGGGATTCTGGAAGGGATCGAATCCCAAAGCAAATCCTTTGACCCGACTGCGATTGCGAAATAATGCAAGAGCGGTCATATGTGGGCAGAATGGTAGTGGAAACAGCAATTTTGTTTCCACTGCTGTTTCTGCTGTGGATGTGCATGTTATATCATTTATTCCGGTTAGGAAGTCAAACTGTGGGAGAAACGGTTAGCGGACGCTGCGTCATGATTTGTCAGGAATTGGGAATCGATCAGCGGTCTCAATGGCAGAAGACGGTGGAAAAAGTGGCCAGAGAATATATTGAAAAATCCGGGATGCCCATTGCGTTAAAACAGGTGAGTGTGGATGTGGAAGAAGGGGTGCTGTTTGATCGCATTACAATAGAAATGATACTAGAGTATTCGGTGTGGAAGACAGAAGAATGGACCTTTACTAAAAGCGGATATGAGATGCAGAATATTTCCCTGCGCAATTTGATGGATTTTCTTTGGGAAACGGGTGAAGAACTGCCGGTAATAGGTCCAATGATTCAGGAATATAAGGCGCAGCTGGAACAGATAAAGGGGAAGTTGGGAGAAACATGAAAGAGAGGAGTTACGAGGGCAGTTTTACAGTTTATTTTAGCATGATCTTATTATCATCATTGGCTCTTTTTCTGGGGATTTTGTGGATATCTCGGTACCGCATTGAGAAGAATGATGCGCTGCGGATGACGCAGGCGGCGGGTGCCAGTGTGCTAAGCTGTTATAATGCAGAATTGGCGGATCAATATGGTTTATATGGAACGCCGGTGTCCCAATTAGAGCAGCGAATGACTGACTTCATAGAAGTAAATACGTCACTGCCCAGAGCGGATATTTATTCCAGACCTTCTTACTTGTTGGCTCCAAAAAAATTATGGGAAGGACTTTTCCGCTATCAATTAAAGGATGTGAGCGTGAGTAATGTAAAAACCTTGGCGGATGAACAGGTGTTTCAGGAACAAATAAATAGTTTTATGAAATATCGCATCTTGCAGGAGACGATATTGGAATATTTGACGATCTTGCAGAGTGCAGCGCAGGGGAGTGGAATCCAGGCCCGGTATGCCCGAATTCAAAGCATACTCATGGAATATAACGGTGAATATGGGAAATTGGTCCAATATCTGTATCCGGAAGGTCACCAGGACATCTATGTGACAATTACACAGGAAGAAGAATACAGTCCCCAACGATTATACAATGCAGTGGTCCGTTTGCAGAATGATGAAATACAGTTGGATGAAGATTGGGCAGTATTGGCACTGTGGCAGGAGGAGGGAGAGGTTTTGCATGACCAGAACCAAAGAGCCAATGAATGTATTGTTCGGTTACAGGAACACATCCAGGAGTTGACAGAGGAACTAAAACAATGGGAGCAAATGGTGCAGGGCTTGTCATCAGAAGAAAGGCTGCAGGCCCAAAGTGCTATTGCGAGCGTAGAAGATATAAAAAATCAGGTATGGGGGCTGCATGGTGAAACAAGGGAGCTGCAGGAGAGTCTGCAAAAAAATCTGCAGGCAACCGAGAAGCTGGAGGTTTTAAGCCGGGAACTTTTAACTCTTAACAGTAAAGGAGAACCCATCGAGGAAGAAAAATGGCAAGAGATGAGAAGGGCCGCAAAGAATTTTTTAGAATATGAAGGGGAGATTTCTCTGGAATATACTAAAAATGCCGGTGGAAATCAGTGGAACCTGGAGGGGATTTGGAAGTGGATTCAGAAGTTCCATGTGGACTTGAAGAAATACGGGGCGGATCAAATAATGATAGAAGATACCGGGGAAAGCCGAGAAACTACTTTATTTACGGCGATTCAGCAAATTGAAGATGGGAGTCAAAATATTGTTAGCGAAGCAATAAACAAAGCAGCATTGGTGGAATATTGTCTGGGAATGTGCAAAAATCTATCAGATCAATTAAAGCCCGAGAAGGGAGAAGCAACCTATAACTTGAGGGGGGAGCCCTTTGGGGAAACCTTTTTTAAGAATGAAGGCGAGTTTTTGCAGTGGGGAAATTACAATGAATATGAAAACCTGCGAGGCGTACAGTTTCAGATGCTGGGACTGCGGCTGGTTATGAATATGACTTATTTAATAGGAAGTCCGGAAAAACAGGCGATGATCCAGCAAGCAGCTCAAAGTACCGGAGGCATTATTGCGCCGGGTGTTGGGACAGGAATTGCATATGGTGCCATATTGTTTTTATGGAGTGCAGCAGAGTCCTATGTGGATTATGGTGTATTGATTCAAAACGGTAAGGTTCCATTAATGAAAAATGATGACAATTGGCAGACTGATTTGCAATCTGTCCTGGAAAAAGGGTATAAAATCCAGGAAACACCAGAGCAGGAGGGGCTGGATTATGAAATGTATTTACGTTTATTATTGCATTTGTCTTCTGGGGAAGTACTGATACAACGGCTGCAGACACTGATTCAATTGAATATGCAGAAGCAGGGGATGGAAGGGTTTATTCTTACGGATATGGCTGTAGGATTTGATGCAACAACGGAGATTCAAGGGAAAACAAGTTTATATATCACCGGAGAAGGATTTGAATATGAGTAAAAAAGGATCATTTACGATTGAAGCCGCATTAATTTTTTCGGTCTTTATCATGCTTTGGGTGCCTTTTTTATACCTTGTACGGTATTGCTTGCTGTATGAAGCCATGCAGCAAGTGAATCATCAGACAGCCATGACCATGTCCACCACAGGATACTTGTTCGACCGGGCCGGACTGCGGGATATTCAGGAAGAAACCGTGGCTAAAGGAGAAGTGGCAACGATGCCGGATTTTGGAGAGGCCTGGGAGGATACATTGCCGGTTCTGCAGGGAAGCCTTAATTACTGTCAGCAGTTACTAAATAGTGGAGCGGATTTGAGTACCACGTTGGGACGTGAGGCGTGGAAGCTGGCGGTAAACGAAGTAGGAAAATTAGCGGCGGGGAAGATTATGGAGAGCCTGGGAGAGACAAGGTGGTCGGTTTTGGGTACAGATGATGAGCCGCAGTTAACGTATTCTGACTTTTTTTATATGGAAGACACTACATCGGACTGGATATCCCTGGTCATGTATGTGCCGGTAAAATGGGCGGATCCCTTGGGATTATTTACGAATCAAACCATTGCGGTTAGCACACAGGTGCGAACATTTATAGGGCTGCCTTGGGAGAAGGCTGGGATGGATGAGAGCGAAACGGAAAATGAAACATATTATCGTATTGGTCAAGGGAAAAAATATCATAGCTTAGATTGTTACTTGATTCAAAAAGACGTCCAACTCATTAGCCGAGAGCAAAGCGAGGCTGGAGGGTATCAGCCCTGTGGTCATTGTGAAACCAGTTTGGAGATGGTATGGGTAACACCGGGAGGAGAGCGTTATCATGCAAAAGGATGTTTCCATTTATTTCCCAATGTGGTGGAGCTGACTGCAGCGGAAATTGTCAGTGGTGCCTATGGCCCATGTGCCCTTTGTCAGACAGATGGAGGATGGTTTCCGTGAGTGGGTATATTTGGCTGATCAGTATATTGATGTGGTTGGCTTTGGAAGATATTCAAAGCTGCAGATTGAAAAACAGAACTTTACTATTATTTAGTATTTTAGGCGTAATAGCAGCGGGGGTACGATGGGGGATATACGGTGAAATCACCAACTTTGTGGATTTTGCGGCGCTGGGGCTCTTGTTGGGGATCATGCAGAAAATATCAAAAGGCCAAATAGGTACAGGTGATATATGGGTGTTGGCAGGATTGCCATTATATATAGAAGAAACAGCAATGTGGGAGAGTATATGGGTTTCCTTACTGCTGATGGCGGTAACGGCAATCATAACATATGCAGAAGAACGAAATAAAAAGGCGGGCATACCGTACATACCATTTTTATGTGCAGGAGTAATCATAACAATGTGGAGGAATTTCGCAAATGGCTTTTATTAAAGATTATTATACGGATGAAGGAAAACATTTTGTAAGAATTGTATCAGAAGGAGAACAGTGGATCGATTATCAGAAACGAATGATTTGTACAGCGAAGTTGTTTTGGTGTCCGCCTTGTCAAGAGGAAAAGGATGGACTGGTATATGACATATCGGATTGTGTTTCCATAGGGATCTATCCATCCATGTCTGAGAAGGAAATTCATGAGATGGTAAAAGGAATGCAGAGAATGCTCAAAGCCTGTGATGACTATTTACTGGAGCCTGGAGGAATCTGCAATGAGCTGCGCTATTTATTCTGGAATACAGCCACCAAGACGATGCAGGGCATTTACATCCCGGAAGAAGTCAAAATGGAAGAGAAGAAATGGATTCAGAAGTTTATGAGCCAGTTATTAGGAAATGCAATTACAAAGCGATGGCCGGAGGAAGAGATTCTGACCTGTTATCGTTTGTACAAGAATGCATTTGAAGATAAAGCACTGGTGGAAGAGAGCTTGCCGCCGTTAACGAGGGAAATAGAATCCGAAGGAATAGCAGAAAATCAGGCACGAGCAGCGCGGCAGGCGAGATATGCATTATGGGATGATTTGGAGGAAGAAGTGCCCGAAGAAGAAAAGAATTCTAAAGAAGGCGTGCAGCAAATGAAAGAACGTGTAAAACAGTTCTTCGGGAAAAAGGAAAAATAGTTGTTTTTTTGCTGGTACATTGTTATAATAGAGGGGTACAGACTTACAGATGGAGGAGTGAAGGGATGTACCAGCAATTTGCGGAAGTGTATGATGAGTTTATGCAGGATGTTCCATATTCACAATGGGCAGATTATATAGAAGCTCTTTGGCGGCATCATGGCCTGCAGCCCCACTTGGTGTTGGATTTGGCCTGCGGTACAGGCAGTTTGACTGTGGAGTTAGCGAAACGTGGCTATGACATGATCGGAGCAGATCAGTCGGAAGACATGTTGTACCAGGCCAGAGAAAAGGCGGAAGAGGAAGAGCAGGAAATATTATTCCTGGAGCAGGATATGCGGGAGTTTGAACTTTATGGTACAGTGGATTCCATTGTTTGTACTTGTGATAGTCTGAATTATTTGTTGGAAGATGAAGATGTACAGCAGGTATTTAAGTTGGCGGATAATTATCTGGATCCGGGTGGG
>JAFUJY010000168.1 GCA_017467985.1 Bacillota bacterium | reverse complement strand
GGAGCAATACCTGAAAAATGAAGGCTTTGAAGATGCCTTTGTACAGCGGGTGTGCGATTGTATTCGCAGACATTCCAAAAAAGAATTATTAAAGAGCCAGAGTGCAGATTTGACACCGGAACTGCGCATACTCATGGAGGCGGATTTGTTGGACGAGTGCGGTCCTGTTGCCATTATTTTTGACTGTATGGCAGAAGGCAGGGAAAGCACACAATCCTTTCAAAAGACCTATCAGCGAGTTCAAAAATATTCACCGGTGTTTTTGGACTGCAACTGGATGATGAGTTCCAGCGCAAAGCAGTACTGGAAGGATCGCCAGAACCTGCTCAAAGAATTTTTGGATGAATGTCGGGACGAGCTGTTTTTGGACGAAAAAATGCCGGAGGAGTATAAAGACGCAGCGGATTATATGGTTGGCCTGATGAAGGGGCACAATCTGGTACCCAATCGCCAAGGCGTTATCTTTCCCTTCCGTCAGCGGGATGATCATATGTTCCGGGTATTTTACCAGGCCCGTCGTCTGTTCAAAAATGAAAAGGCAAGACAAAAGGACCGTCGGCAAGAACTGTCCCCCTATGCGAAAAAAGTCTTGTCCTATGCGGCTATTCTTCATGATATTGGGAATCGCAAGACCAGTGACGGACTACTGCATGCACCGGTGGGAGCGGAGATGGCCAGGGAGTATCTGCGCAAGGAAGGTCAGCCGGAGAAATTGTGCCAGGATGTGTATGAGCTGATTGCCCAGCATGCGGATAAAAAGCTGTTGACCAATCCGGATACATCCCTTTTATTAAAACTGTTAATGGAGGCGGACCACCAGGATGAGAGTGGTGCGTTGTCCATTATTTGGGATGCCATGGCATCGGCTGCGCCGGGACAGGGCAGTGAAGAAGCAGTATTCATGCGGGAACTGGACTATATCAGCGCCCTGCGCCGCATCGAACGCTTTACAGTTCGCATGTTTGAAAAGTGCGAGTATCAGACCATGTCCGGTCAGGAGAGCTGGCGCCGCAAAGGACGATTTGTGGATCGCTTTGTGCAGATGCTGCGGTTTGACCTAACCGAGTGGGAACCAGGAGAATGAAACAGTATTTATGCATTGACTTAAAATCCTTTTATGCCTCGGTGGAGTGTGTGGAACGGGGGCTGGACCCCATGACCACCAATCTGATTGTGGCAGATTTGGAGCGCAGTGAAAAAACCATTTGTTTGGCAATTACACCGGCTATGAAGGCCTTAGGCATTCATAACCGGTGTCGTGTCTTTGAGATTCCCAAAGACGTGGAGTATATTGCGGCGGTGCCGCGGATGCAGAAGTATATCGACTATGCCGCCCAGATCTACGGAGTATATCTTAAATATGTGTCCCCGGATGATATTCATGTATACTCCATTGATGAGGTATTCATGGATGTGACGGAGTATCTGCCTCTGTATCAGCTGAGTGCCAAGGAACTGGCACTGAAGATAATGGCCGACATTCAGGAGACGGTGGGTGTTCGAGCCACCTGCGGCATCGGCAATAATTTGTACTTGGCAAAAGTGGCGCTGGATATTACCGCCAAGCATGCGGCGGATTTTATCGGCGTACTGGACGAGGCATCCTACCAGCGTTTGTTGTGGAATCATCGTCCGCTGACGGACTTTTGGCGGATCGGCCCCGGTATTGCCAGAAGATTAGAAGAACACGGAATCTTTACCATGGGGCAAGTAGTCCGCACCAGCGAAGATGCACTGTATCAATGGTTTGGCATTGATGCGGAGCTGTTGATTGACCATGCCTGGGGTCGGGAACCGGTGACCATCGGGGATATCAAGGCCTATAAGTCTAAAAGTAACTGCCTGACCAGCGGCCAGGTACTTTCCAGGGATTATTCCTTTGAAGAAGGGGAGTTGGTGGTGAAGGAAATGATGGATCAGCTATGCCTTGACCTGGTGGATAAGGGCCTGGTAACCAGTTCCATCACCCTGTATGTGGGGTATTCCAATGCTTTGCACATGAATGGAGCCCGGGGAAGTGCGTCCCTGGCGGTGGAGACCAACGCAGACAGTTTGATGATTCCCGCCATTAGTGCCCTATACCGGCGCATTGTGAACCCCAGATATCCTGTGCGGCGCATGAATATTTGCTGCAATAATGTGGTGCCTGACAGCGGCGTACAGCAGATGAGCATGTTTGATGATGATCTGAACCTGGACCGCAGCCGTATTCTGCAGAAAACCATGCTGGAGATTAAGCGTAAGTATGGCAAGAATGCCGTCTTAAAGGGAATGAACCTGGAAGAGGCGGCCACCGGCCGAGATCGTAACCGGCAGATAGGAGGGCATCGAAGTGGCGAAGAGTAAACCAAGATTTTCCATGCCAGTCTCTGAGCGAGCGAAACAGTTCATGCCCTTTTCACCGCTGAAAGGCCTGTATGAAGCCCTGGCCCAAAAGGAAAAAGTCCGGGTGCCCCGAAAGATTTTGTCAGAGGAAAAGGCCATTGAAATCAATGAGCGACTGACGCAGCTGCAGCGGGGGCAGATTGTGACCGTAATATATTATGAACCGGTGGAGCAGGAATATCTGCAGCTCACAGGCATGGTGGCCAAAGTGGATGCCAATGCAGGGATACTGCAGATTGTGGCAGAGAAGATACGGTTTGAAGAATTGTATGAGATTGTGATGTAAGGGGGAAATTATTGAGAGTTATTAAAAACGTTGTTGACAATCATACAAGGAGTAAATTATAATAAAAATGTAAGAAGCGACGGAGACCTCGATCGACGAGTTCTCGTATTTTCTGGACTGATCAAGCTCTATCAGCATCAGTTTATGTAACCCCGCCCAAATGCATGTAATATATGCAGACGGAGCCACACAAACCGTATACTAATAGGAGGCACGACCATGACAAGAAAGAATACTTTCAAACAACTTATTGCCCTGTTTCTGTGCGTAACCATGATCGCCCAGATTCTGCCTGCCCGTGTACACGCGGCTGAAGTGATCAGCACCTCTGACATGACCGCAGCCGAGCAGGAATCCCTGGAAGTTCTGGGAGAAGATATTACCCGCAGAACGGAGGATACAAAGCATTTCCGTCTTAAAGGCGGAGGGTACGTTATGATGAAATACGGTAATGCCGTGCATTATCAGGATAGTACCGGACAGT
>JAFUJY010000167.1 GCA_017467985.1 Bacillota bacterium | reverse complement strand
CAATAATTTCATTACAAAAAATAAGGGCGGCTGCCTGCCGCCCTTATTCTGCGTTTCCCGCGATGCCCGAGACGATCCGGCGCATCTGCTCTTCCGAGCGGGCGTTCTGTGCCTGCATCAGCACTGCCTGCCGCTCCTCCTCCAGCATCTGCCCGAACCGCTCCAGAGCCGGAGTGTTCTGGGCCAGAGCCATCCCGAAGCCAACGGGGACATCACTAAAGTCCATAAAACAACCTCCTTATTTTTTGAGTGGACAGTTGAGAGTTGACAGTGGACAGCTATAGTATTTGCTTGGCAAATGATTTTTATGTGTCGGCGGAGCCGACACCTTAACTGTCAACTGTACATTGTCAACTGTGAATTTTAAATTATTACCCAGGCTGTAGGGACCGGCGTCCAGTCCCTACATTTTTGCCGCCTCGTCCAGCATGTTTTCAATAAAAATGCCATATCCGGTAGTCGGATCGTTTACGAGGACATGGGTGTATTGATGATGCCGACAGGATCCGACGGCTATCCTCATATGAACTGTATATACAGCACCGCAGTAATTATTATAACGCGTTACTGCGAAAAAACTTGATTTTCTAGTGGTTATCTTGTAGTATTTTATTAGGGTGTATTGTATGATAATCATTCTGTCAAAGGAGGAATTACGGTGAATCTGCATTTCAAAGAAAAACAGTACGGTTGGGGAGACAAGTTCTACATACTGGACGACAATGACCAGCGCAAATATTGGGTCAAGAGCAGCGTTGTGCTATGGAACCGAAAGTGGGAAATCTGCGACCTTGACAAAAATGTGCTTGCTGTCATTAAAAACGAACCCAAAAGCTTACTGAAAAAGAAATATTACATTTGCATTAACGAAGAGAAAGTGGTTGCCATTACGAAAGAGATATCCCTGGTTCCGAAGTACACCATTGAGGGACTGGACTGGCAGATGCACGGTGTTATGCTGCATGAATACGAAATGTTAAAGAACGGACAGGAAGTCCTTTCTTTCCACCGCGAGGTAACGCGCTGGGGGGACCGCCCTGTTTTGAAGGTTGCCAACTCTGTTAATGAGCTTCTGGCTCTGGCAGTTGTCACAACCATCAGCTATGTTATGAACGCAAAGGAAGATGGCACACCGACGAATCATCTCTGATTGATTCTATCGGAATATCATTTTATAAAGAGGAGTTCCGCGGCATCTACGCTGCGGAGCTCCTCTCCCGTTTTTACCATCAACAATTATCCCGCAGCATCCAACATGTTCTCAATGAAGATACCATATCCAGTTTGAGGATCATTTACCAAAACATGGGTCACCGCACCGATGATACAGCCGTCCTGGATGATCGGGGAACCGGACATGAGCATGTCAAGGATAGGACAAAATTTTGCACCAATTTATTTTCAATCTGTAATGAATTCTATATCGTTTTCATTACAAACAACGCCTCCGGACAACCGGAGGCGTTGGAACAAGTTATGAATTACTTTCGTACCGTTTGCGAAGTTGTTCGTCGATCTGCACATCCAGAGCAGGAATAGTCTCCATATCTGTCTCATGCACACTGATTTACTATTTTTCGACTACGGTGATTTCGTGATAAGTGTTTTCTGCTTCATACATTACAGCAATTATTTGTTCTACAACAGAAACAAGGCCCTTATTAGCAACATTTTTGCTGACAGTAATTTCGGCAGGTGTATACATCATCCCCGTTAAAGCATCCCATAGCGCGTCTAAGTTTTCACCGCACCAGTCCGGAAGATCCAGTTTCTTTTTGATCTCGCGATATACTTCGCCCCAGGTGCTGCATTTAGAAAAATCTAATTCAAATTTGCGTACTTCCCGCCCCATATTATCTCCTATACAACTTCTACAAAACTTTCATAATGATCATAAGCAACAAAAATCAGCCCATCGTTAGAATACAATATTCGTTCTACTCCTCTGAAACCACCGGAGTAGTTGATGTCAGCTTCATACCAAATACGACCTACTGCAGAAGGAAGGTGTCCGTTACGATTATAGTATACATTACCTCCTATTGCTTTTCCAGGGAAAATATCATCAAAGTTTCCCTCTTTAGGGATCCACCCTGAATCCAGTGCATCTTCCTTGGAAATATAATTATCCGGTAAACGCTGATAATTCTTCAACCAATAGTCAGCACCTGCTGTTCCCTCCATTGTTGCGTAGCCGGATGCAACAGCCTGCATAGGTACAATAACACATCGGCAATATAAATGCAACGGCAGAACCAATTTACCGATAGGAAATATCTTGCCGTGCATTTTACGACACTCTTCGCATAGCTTAATGTCGCCAATTTGAGCGATCCAGTTTTTCCAATTCCTGCTTCTGATCGACTGCTTGTTCTTACTTTTAATTGCATTAATAAAATCCTCTATCAAGTCTTATCTCTCCGCTTCTTATTGGAACTTATGTTCGATAATAATTGTACTTTGTTTAGGAGAAGTTGTCAAGTCCTTGCCGCAAGGTTACCCTTGGCAAGGACTTGTTGCTGTTTATGCCGCTGCATCTAACATATTTTCAATAAAGATTCCGTATCCCGTGGTGGGGTCATTTACAAGAACATGGGTCACTGCGCCGACTAATTTTCCGTCTTGAATAATGGGACTGCCGGACACGTGTGTGTCAAGTATAGGACAAAACTTTGCGTCATTTTATTTGAATTTGTAATGAAATCTATATCGTTTTCGTTACAAACAACGCCTCCGGTCCGGAGGTGTTGAAATAAGTTATGAATTATTTTCGTGCTGTTTGCGGAGCTGTTCGTTGATCTTTACATTCAAGACAGGAATTGTTACCATGTCTGACTCATGTACACTAATGGTTGCGATATCCGGCTTGTCGCCATACTGTGGAAAGTTGACCAGCCAATAGCCATCCATACATTTATCATAGCAGATCCAGCCGGTCATGCCTTTATGGACACCGTCTTCTGTATATTTTTTCTTTTCAGTAATTACCTCAATGCAATCTAATTCTTTCATATCTAACAGTATATTTATATTTTGAAATGCCGGTTATTCTTTCTCAATGACCGCAAGCTCCAAATACTCCTCACGCTCTGCTCGATGTGCAATTTCAATCAACTTTTCAACAAAAGTCGACAGATCCTTGTTTCGAACTTGTTTGTGAAAAATGATTACTGCCGGAACCTCGACGATGCCTGTGAGGGCATCCCAAAATGCGCTCATATTTCCGCCAAACCATTCCGGTAATTCCAACTCGTTTTTTATAACATCATAAATCTCACCCAATGTTGAACAGTTGGAAAAATCCAACTCAAACTGTTTTGCTGTATTGATATTCATAACTGCCCTCCAAAACAACTTCTACAAAAGTATTATAATGGTCATATGTAACAAAAATCAAGCCGTCATTAGAATATAAGATTCTCCCGAAGCCGCGATATCCACTGGTGTAATCAATGTCGGCTTCGAACCACATTCTCCCAGCTTGCATAGGCAAGCGGCCATCGTCATTATAATAACGGTCTCCACCAATCACCTTACCTGGCAGTACCTCTGCAAGATTGCCTTTCTTTGAAATCCATCCCTGCTTTCTTGCGTCTGTTTTCGTGATGTAACAATCAGGTAATTTCTTGTAATACTTCAACCAGTAGTCTGCCCCAGCTGTTCCATCCTGCGTTGCGTAACCGGAAGCAACTGCCTGCAGCGGTGTAACGACGCACCGACAAAATAGGTGCAACGGCAGCACCAATTCACTGATTGGAAATATCTTTCCGTGCATTTTGCGGCAGTCCTCACATAATTTGATATCCCCGATTTGAGCGATCCAATTTTTCCATTTCTTACTTCTGATCGACTGCTTATTCTTACTTTTAATTGCGTTAATAAAATCCTCTAACATATTTTATCCCCCCTTTTTATTAGAACTTATGTTCGATAATAATTATGCTATGTTTGGACAAAATTGTCAAGTCCTTGCCAATGGAACCTTGTGGCAAGGACTTGTTGCTGTTCATGCTGCTGCATCTAACATATTTTCAATAAAGATTCCGTATCCCGTGGTGGGGTCATTTACTAAAACGTGAGTCACCGCGCCGATGAGCTTGCCGTCTTGGATTATAGGACTGCCGGACATGCCCTGAACGATGCCGCCGGTCACCTCCAAAAGGTCCGGGTCCGTGACCTTCACAAGCATATTTCGGCCGGAGCTTCCGGAGGATGGATAAACCTTGAGAATTTCCACAGAATATTCCTGCACCTCATCACCGGCCACAGTGGAACGGATCGTCGCCGCGCCGGTGTGGACCTGCTCCGGCTCCGCCACAGGCAGAGCCTGGCTCTGCGCTGCCAGGTCGATGGTGCCGAAAACGCCCTGATTGGTGTTTTTTGCCAGCTGGCCAATGGGATCTTTACTGCACACCGCGCCCAAAAGCTGGCCCGGTGTGCCGGATCTTCCCGCCCGGACAGCCGTCACCGCGGCGTCATAGACCCGGCCCTGCCGCATATTGATCAGACTGCCGCTCTGCTCATTGACACCGTGGCCCAGAGCGCCGAACCGGCCCGTCTGGGGATCATACCAGGTCACCGTGCCCACGCCGGTAACGCCCCAAATACCGGCCATATTTAAAGTGGAAACATCAACGCCGGAAGTTACGTTCACGCTTTGCACGCCGTTTTTATAATCGGCGTTCTTATTTATTTGGGCATTCTTTCCTATATAAGCCTTG
>JAFUJY010000166.1 GCA_017467985.1 Bacillota bacterium | reverse complement strand
GCAGGCTTTTCTTCAGGCCAGTCCAGTGCCGGACCATCCAACTCCAGCTCTGCCACCTGGAACACCTCAATCTGATCCTGCAGCGGAACGCAAGGCATATCATTGACTTTTACAAAGCGGCCGGCCCAACCCAGCTCCTCCGGCTTTGTGGGGTCGTTCCCCAGCAACCAAGACACTGTGGGGGTATCCCCCATTTTGATTGTTCCCTCATACAACTGGGTGAAATATTCTCCCAAAGCACCATGATCTTTGGCATAGCGCATGGTAAAGGAATGATTGCCCCAATCCCCGCTCTGGTCGCCGCCCACAAACCAACCGCGATAGGTGGAATTATCTTCAATCATCCACAAATCCGGGAAATTGCGGCGCACATACTCATAGGCATTGAGTCCGCACATTTTATTAAAACCGCCGATAAAATGCACTCGCAGCTTGGGAGCAATCTCCGGCGCATCATGCAGCGCCTGGGCCAGATCTTCAATCAAGCCCCACACCAATATGTACAGCGGACGAGGATCTTCTTTTTTTGCACACTGGATAATCCACTCCGACCCTTCTGTGGGCTGGGCATAGCCCTTATCCCCAGCCGGGTCAATGGCCCCCTGCTTCACCATAGCCCGCAGATTCTCCGCCTTGGGATAGGCCGCATAACGACACAACTTGTGGTAATCCTTTTCGTATTCGTCAATGACTTCCAGGAAATGATCCACTCTCCCCTTACCCATAGGCGAAGAAATAAAACCTTCCGTATCAAATAAATCCGAATACAATAAATAATGCACCATGGACTGGGAATCATCCGGGTCCGTCCCGCCGATGTCCGAACTGACAATCACACGGTATCTTTCTCCTGTCAAAGCACCTTTCATAATCTCCCTCCTATCACAAGAATAGCCCCGGACGAATAAAGATCCGGGGCTTATTTTTTAATAACGATGCTTATTCTTTATCTGCATAATACAGATGTCTGGGCAAACCATCTACCATGATGGGAGACAGTTCGGCCTGAATTAACGGACGAATGTAGCTCAGGAACTCTGGCATTACATATACATTGTCCATATCGATCCACTCCAGAGGAACCTTCTTCTCTACGTTAGCAATCTCGTGGATATCGTAGGTCTCAGTGATGCACTGATAAGGATCCTGGGATACACGCTTCAGAACAATCATCTTACCGGTCTCGCCCTCGAAGGCAGCCTTAACAGCAGCACCACCAACCTGGAAAGCCTCGGTAATGTCCACACGGCCAACGATATGGGATGCACAACGCTGCAGGGTATTAAACTCGATAGCACGGGTCTTGCAGCCATACTTCTTGGCAACCTGGTCCGCCAGATAACGGGCAGTACCGGTCAGAGTACGATGACCAAAGGCATCGGTGAAGGCTACAGTATCCGTCAGTTCGCAGACATAGCGACCATCCGCCAGCTTCATACCTTCGGAAACTGCAACAACAACGGATTTCTTCTTCTTCTGAAGCTCGCCTATGCGCTTCAGGAAATCATCCACATCCATGGGAACCTCGGGCAGATAGATCATATCGGGACCTTCACAGTCCTCACCGCGAGCCAGTGCCGCAGCACCGGTCAACCAACCGGCATTACGACCCATGATTTCGATGATGGTAACCATCTTAGCATCATAAACACGGCCATCACGGATAACTTCCTTAACGATGGAGCCGATGTACTTAGCAGCACTACCATAACCAGGAGTATGATCCGTAACTGCCAGATCATTATCTATTGTCTTAGGAACGCCCATAAAAGCAATATTGCTGCCGATCATCTTACCGTAGTCAGACAGCTTACGAATGGTATCCATAGAATCGTTACCGCCGATATAGAAGAAGTTCTTGATATTCAGAGTATACAAAGTCTTGAAAATATTGTCGTAGACTTCGTTATTCTCGCCAATCTCAGGCAATTTATAACGACAAGAGCCCAGATATGCAGAAGGTGTACGCTTCAGCAGCTCAATATCAAGATCCGTGCGGATATGCTCATCAAGATCCACATAGCGACCATCCAGCAGACCCTGAATACCATGAACCATACCGTATACCTTAGCAGCGCCACGATCCTTAGCCGTCTTGAAAACGCCTACCAAACTAGAATTGATAACCGCGGTCGGACCACCGGACTGTCCAACAATCACATTACCTACCATATTAAATCCTCCTCTTGTGCATTCCGCCGCCAAAATGACAAAATGCCCGCTTATTATTATGCAATAATCATAACACATCTTGTGTGGAAAAGCAAGGAGAAATTCCTTTTTTAGTACAGATTCTTTACCTTGAAGTCCTTTTCGGCCTCCCGGCGCTGATCCTTCTTGGCGATGGTCTCTCGCTTATCATACAGTTTCTTTCCCTTAGCCAAAGCAATCTGCACTTTGGCATAATTCCCTTTAAAATATACCTTCACCGGCACAATCGTATAGCCATCCAGCTTGACGCCACCGATCAGCTTATTGATCTCGTACTTATGCAGCAAGAGTTTACGGGTCCGCACCGGATCCCGGTTGAAAATATTGCCCTTTTCATAAGGACTGATGTGCATGTTCAGAATATATGCTTCTCCGTTCTGAATACGGATAAAGCTTTCCTTCAGACTGCACTTCCCCATACGTAGGGACTTAACCTCCGTTCCCGCCAGTTCCAGCCCCGCCTCATACAGTTCCTCAAAGAAATAATCGTGAGAGGCTTTTTTATTCTGGGCCACCAGCTTTTCGTGTTCTTTTGCCATGATAATCACCATCGCTTTCGCCTAGCGAAAGCATCCTTTCTTTCGGAATTGTGGCTGGTTTTGCGAAGCAAAATCGCCGCTGTTCACAGTGGCGAAAGCCACAAAACGCGGTGTGAAAAACTTGTTTTTCACACTACCCTCCATTACCACCGAATTCTATTTCTTCGTGGCACTCTCTTAATTCTGGCTGTCAATGGCTTAAAATAAATTATCGCCAAATTCAGATCCACCTTGTCTACTTTTACATCCATGGGCTGACCCATGCGGAATTCCCGCTTGCGGTGCTTACCCGTCAGAGTGTATTGCTTTTTATCATAAATATAATAATCGTCATCCAATTCCTCAATGGGAATAAATCCTTCCACCGTATCCGGCAGTTCCACATAGATGCCCCGCTCGGTAACACCGGAAATGACACCGCTGGTCTTCATCCGCACCTGATCGGACATATACAGCGCCTTCATATATTTCTCCACATCCCGCTCTGCTTCTTCTGCACGGCGCTCCGTAAAGGAGCAACGGGCCGCCATTTCGTCCATCTTGGCCACTTTTTCCTGCATATAAGCTTCGTCCATCTTGCCCCGCAGCACCGCCTTAATCATACGATGCACCATCAGGTCCGGATAACGGCGAATCGGCGAGGTAAAGTGACAGTAATAAGGCGCCGCCAGACCAAAATGTCCTTCGCCGGGAGCTGACTCATACTTGGCCTGCTTCATAGACCGCAGAATCATGCGGCTGATCATCCCCTCCTCCGGGTCCTCATCCAAACTCTGCAGCAAGTCCTGTACTGCCCGGGAATGCATCTGCCCATTGCCTGCCCCCTTCAAAGAATGGCCCAGGGTCTTGAGCATGCTACCCAGCATCATCACCCGATCCGGTTCCGGTCGGGGATGCACGCGATACATAAAAGGCACTTCACGCCAGAAGTATTCTTCGGCCACAGTCTCATTGGCTGCCAACATGAACTCCTCAATCAGGCCGGTGGCCTCGGTATGGCTGCGCAGACCAATCTCCGTGGGATACCCATGGGCATCCATCAAAATCTTGCATTCCGGGAACTCAAACTCAATGGCTCCCCGCTTGCGGCGGATACGGCGGCGCAGGCCGGCCACTTCTGCCATTAAGCAGAACGTCTCCACCCAGTCGGCGTACTTTTCCATCAAGGCCGCCTGCTCCGGGCTGCGCTGGTCTTCTTCCAGCCGACTGCCCTCCAAAATGTGCTGCACATCGGTATAGGTCATGCGGTGAGCAGTTTTAATCACACTTTCCACAACGCGGTGGGAAAGGATTTCTCCATCCTCCGATAGCTGCATAATGCAGCTCATAGCATAGCGGTCCTGCCCTTCATTTAAGGAGCACAGCCCGTTGGATAGCTTCCTGGGCAGCATGGGGATGACCCGATCGGTCAAATACACACTGGTGCCCCGGTTGTAGGCCTCGTCATCCAGCGCCGTACCTTCCCGCACATACCAGGAGACGTCCGCAATGTGTACACCCAGTTCATAGCCCTTCTCGGTCTTTACTAACGACACTGCATCGTCCAAATCTCGGGCATCCTCACCATCGATGGTCACCATGGGCAGATCCCGCAGATCCTCCCGATACTGCATTTCTTCTGCAGTTATTTCTAATACATCCGGCAGCGGGTCTGTCTGTGCCAGCACTTCCTCCGGAAAATCAATGGGCAGTTCATGATTACAGATGGCGGCGCGGATACGGGCCGTGGGCGCATATGCGTCCCCCAGATCCTCTTCTACTACTGCCTGCATACCGCCGTTTTCCGGCCAGCCCACAATGCGGGCGATGACTTTGTGTCCCTTAATGGGATGAACCGGCTCGCCTTCTTCTGGCTTCACCACCTGAATCGGATTACGCAGCACCGGATCATCCGCAACAATCCAGCCACCTTGGATATAGTCGCCGGTGATCCTATTCAAGCCGTGGCTTATGACTTTGACCACTTCTCCCGCCGCCCGTCGGTCCCCCTGGGGCAGCTCGGTAATTATACACTCCACCACATCCTTAGGCAGCGCATCATGTACCCGATCCGGCGGAATAAAAATCTCATCTATATCAGAAATCCGCACAAAGCCAAAACCCTGCATGGTTCCCTGAAAAACTCCCTGTACAATTTGTCCTAATTCCATAACAAACCTCCATTCAGGCAAATGAACAAAAAAAGGATGTGTCCTCCCAGGTTCCTTCCTGTGAATCCACATCCTTTCTTTTTGCTATTAGAGGACCTGACTTAGCTCATTGCGCCAACCATCAGGTACAGTACGAATGCCAGTACAAAGAAAATTACGCCCAGAATCTTAGTCCACTTCTC
>JAFUJY010000165.1 GCA_017467985.1 Bacillota bacterium | reverse complement strand
GACTATATTTTTCTGATGCCATTCGCTATGACCAGGCTACAGAAACCTACCGCAAATGTCTGGCAGATATCGACCGCCAACTGGCCGCCGTCTGCGACACCGTGGTGGAAGTATCTTCCGGTCAAGCCATCATCCATAAGGGGGATCTGCCATTATGAAAACATATCTTCACGCCTTTGCCATGTGCCAGAGCATGTTCTGTGCCATTCCCTGCCCCTGGAATATCTGGGACGAGAAGGCCAAGGACAAAATGCTCCTTTTTCTGCCCGTTGTGGGCCTGGAAATCGGCGTCCTCTGGGCCGCTTTGGCCCGGCTCACTCAGCTTTTAAGCTTTCCTGCTCTGGTAAGGGGCATCCTTCTGTGCGCCTATCCTTTTCTGGTTACCGGCTGCATCCATCTGGATGGCTTCATGGATGTCACCGATGCGGTAAAATCCTGGCGTGACTTGGACCGTCGCCGGGAGATCCTTAAAGACTCCCACGTGGGTTCTTTTGCTGTCATCCACTGCATCCTGCTCATGCTGGCCCAGTTTGCCTTCTTTGCCAGCGGTACCGACAATCATTTTATTTTGCTTTTTGTCCCCGCTCTCAGCCGCTGTTGTTCTGCCCTGGCAGTCACCGGCCTGAAGCCCATGTCTACCAGCCAGTACGCTGCAACCGCTAAAAACAAAAAACACCTTGTAATTCTGGTCATCATGCTATGTATTATTGTCGCTGCCGGCTTCCTGTGCTGCGGAATAAAGGCTTTTGCTCTGGTAGCCCTGCTGGCAGGCTATGGCCTGGCCCTGCGCCGAGGCTACCGTTCCCTGGAGGGGATGAACGGCGACATTTCTGGTTACGCTCTCACCATCGGTGAACTGTGCGCCATCGCAGTTTGTGCAATAGTATAAGGAGGAAAACCATGATTCTAATCATTGGAGGGGCCTATCAAGGCAAGTTAGATTATGCCAAGGCCACTTTCGCTCTCAACGACAAAGATATCTTTACCTGCACCGATACATACATTGATTTTTCCAAACCTTGCATTGATCATCTGGAAGAATTCACTCTGGCTTGTGTCCACAGCGACATGGACCCGGTGGAATATTTCAAAACCCATCAAGAAAACTGGCAGAACAGTATTTTGATCTGCCAGGATATTTTCTGCGGCGTGGTACCCCTGGGTGCCGACATGCGCGCCTGGCGGCGGGCCACCGGCCGTTTGTGCCAGTACCTCTCCGGCCAAGCCCAACAGGTCAGCCGAATCTTCTGCGGATTGGAGCAACGACTAAAATGAGTATCTATTTGATTCGCCACGGCAAAACCGAGGCCAACGAACGACACCTCTACTGCGGCAGCACCGACTTGCCCCTGTCTCCCGCTGGCATCGCCGAACTGCAGACACTGCATTATTCCCTGCAAAATGTCCGCTTCATCACCAGTGGGATGAAACGGACAGAACAAACCCTTGATATTTTATTTGGACCGGTCCCCCACACCCAAGATGTACGCCTGCGGGAGGTGGACTTCGGTATTTTTGAAATGCACAGCTACGAAGATCTCAAAGATACCCCGGCCTACCAGGCCTGGATCACCGGCGACAACGAAGCCAACATTCCGCCCGACGGCGAAAGCGGTAACCAGATGACCCATCGGGTACTGGAGGCCTTCGCCCAGATCCCCGACAACACGGTGGTCATCACCCACGGCGGCGTGATTGCCGCCATCATGGCCCACCTTTTCCCCGAAGAAAATAAAAACCGCTACCAGTGGCAGCCACGCCCCGGCAACGGTTATGAAATTATGGATGGTCAATATCGCAGCCTCCCCCTGAAATAATGGGGGAGGTTTCTTTTTCACCGCACCTTTCGGCACAGCATTTCTTCAACTTTTTTAATTTCTTCCTCATCACCCTGCACCGCGATAGGGTTGGGGATAAAGGCATCCATGCCGATCAGCACATCCGCGGCACCTTCACCCAGCTCCAGGTATAGGATGTCCTCCGGATCCAGCTCGTCCATCAGGTCGTAAATGTCGTCCTCACTGTCGCCGTCCACAGCAGTGTACTCGGCATCCGGGTCCACAATGGCCCACACGCGGGTGGTGGATACATAAGTACCCTCTTCGGCCATATCCACATCGGCGAAACGCTCCTTAGCGGTGGTCTTAGCAGCCTTGGCAATGGCCTCGATATGCGCTGGGGTTGTACCACAGCAGCCACCAAAGACTCCCACGCCCAGACCGGTCAGATGTTCCACAGCCGCAGCCATGTCCGCCGGGCTCAGCGGGAAATGGGTACCATTTTCATCGGTAATGGGCATGCCCGCATTGGGCTTGGCAATCAGCGGAATGCCATACAGCTTGGCAATGGGTGCCGCCGGCTCCAACGCACGAGCAATTACATCCGGTCCGATACTGCAGTTACAGCCAAAGGCCTGAATATGATAGGGCAGCAGACTCAGCAAAACACCATCCAGACTATCACCGTACATGGTACGGCCATTTTCATTTACGGTCATGGACACGAACACGGGAATATCTGCGGACAGATCCCGCACCGCACGCACGGCCTGTTTGGCCTCAGCAGCACACATCATGGTCTCGATAACGAAAAAGTCCACGCCGCAGTCCAGCAATGTGGCTGCCTGCTGACGGTAGATTTCATAAATCTCCTCTGGCTCGGTGTCGCCGTAAGGAGTCATCAGAAGACCCGTGGGGGACATGTCACCAGCCACCTTCACGTTGGGGACATTATCTTTGGTCACATGGAAGAGTTCACGACAAGTCTTCTCCACCTCGGAAACCGCAAAACCGTGCTTTGTCAGAGTCGATGAATTGGCACCAAAGGTGGGTGCTAAAACACCTTCAGAACCTGCCGCCGCATACTCTTTCTGCAGCCCAGCCAGCACCGCAGGGTTATCCAGCACATAACGCTCCGTACAATCGCTGGGCTTCATACCCCGCTTGGACAGCTCAGTGCCTGTAGCACCATCTAAAATAAAAGGTAATTCAAACATTCTACTCATCCTTCCTTATTCATAACATGCTCTGGGGCCGCCCACATACTTGGGACGGGTCTTGGCACAAATAATTCTGGCCTCGCCAATCTGACTCACAGACAGACGTACCGGCACTGCCACTTCCTTCAGGTGCATACCAATCAGTGTCCCGCCGATGTCCATACCGCATACCGCACGAACATGCTCCACCGCCACCGGATGCTTCATCTGCTTCCAGGCCGTGGTACCAAAGGAACCGCCGGCCTTGGGCTTAGGTACCACCCAAACCGGCTCATAGCCGTACTTTTCTGCGGCCTCGGCCTCAATAATGAGGGACCGGTTCAGATGTTCGCAGCACTGTGCCGCTAAATAGCAGCCCTTGGCCTCAATGACCGGTGCAATCGCTGCATACAGCTGCTGGGCCGTTTCTTCGCTGGAATAAGTACCGATCTTGCTGCCCAGCACCTCACTGGTAGAACAGCCAATCACCACAATATCACCGGGCTTTACCGCCGCAGCCTCCAATAACTCCTCCATCGCCAACTTAGCTTCTTCAAAATTCTGCATGTGTTTCTTCCTTTATATAATATAGTTTACAGTACCTTCTGCGCGGGGTCTTTCCACCGGCTCGACGGCAGCATACCCTAATGCCGCGATGCCCCATACCAAATGGGTCTCCGCCATACCCAGCTCTGTCAACATGGCCCGCATGGCAGGCTCATCACAGATTCCTCGGGCCTGGTTGATCCATACAGATCCAATGCCTAAAGAGTGGGCCGCCAACATAATATTCTCCATGGCGCAACCCGTATCCACCTCACCATTATGATTGGTGCGGTCCGCAGCCACCAGAATCAACATATCCGGCTGGTAAAAATCATAGCCCTCCCGACCAATGATTTCGCCAATCACTTTAGCCAGCTGCTGGATTTTTTCCCGGTTATGCACCACCGTAAAATGCCAGCTCTGACGATTCATCGCACTGGGGGCGTAAATGGCCGCCTCCACAATCTGCTCCACAGCCTCCTGGCTGATCACCTGCTGAGTAAACTGACGCACACTGCGTCTGGTCCTGATATTGCGTAATACTTCGTTCATCCTATCCCCTACCTTTCTCTCTTTCATAAAATTATTATACCCTCCTCCAGCCCAATCGTCAATCTTTTTTATTGAATTCTATCTGAGAAGGTGCTATAATGAACTAACATAGACTATAAAGGAGATATTAACCCATGCTTTGGATTGTTCTGGCGGTACTCGCCCTGATTATTACTTTACTTACTTCCTATATTTGTTTTCGTATGGCCTTTTATGCGCCGCCCCGTAAGCCCCTGGCTGAAGGGGAATACATCGTTCCTTCCGGCGACATCTATGATCCTTACCATGACCGTATGGTAGGCTGGATTAAAGAAACCCGAGCCACGCCCCACGAGCATGTATCCATCACTTCCTTTGATGGTTTAACCCTTCACGGTAATTATTATGAATGTATCCCCGGAGCCCCCATTGAACTGATGTTTCACGGCTACCGCGGCACTGCCGAAGGCGACATGTGCGGTGCCATGCAGCGCTGTTTTCATTTTAAGCGCAACGCCCTGATTGTGGATCAGCGATGCAGTGGCCTCAGCGACGGCAATGTAATCACCTTTGGTGTCAAGGAAAGTCGCGACTGTCTGAGTTGGGTGGATTTTATGATCGATCATTTCGGCCCGGATGTAAAAATCATTCTCACTGGCATCTCCATGGGCGCTGCCACCGTTATGATGGCTGCCGGCAAGCCACTGCCCAAGAATGTCATCGGTGTCCTGGCAGATTGCGGCTACTCTTCTCCCAAGGATATCATCTGCAAGGTCATCGGGGACATGAAGCTGCCTGCAAAGCTCCTCTATCCCTTTGTCAAACTGGCCGCCCGCCTTTATGGCCACTTTAATCTGGAAGAAACTTCCCCGGTGGAAGCCATGAAAAAATGTACCGTGCCCGTCATCTTCTTCCATGGCGAGGCAGACGCTTACGTGCCCTGCGAAATGAGCCGCCGCTGTTACGAAGCCTGCGCCGCGCCTAAAAAGCTTCATACCGTTCCCGGCGCCGGCCACGGCCTATGTTATATGCTGGATCCCGAAGGGTATTTTCAGGCGTTGGAAGATATGAAAGAAATGTGGGGAATATAAAAAATGACCGTTGGTTCACGCCAACGGTTTGCTTTTTATCATTTTGTTGCTACATCAAGCGCTCTCATTTTCAAAATAGACAAAAAATTCAAAAATTACCAAATATTCCTTGACATTTTTGCTCATGTAATTTATACTAAGTATCATAATACAATCACTCGCAAAATTTTAAACCATCTCGGTGAAATCACCGAGATGGTCAAAACTCATATCATTGCAAAGGAGAACTACTATGAATATTATCCAACTACCCGAAGAAACTCTATTCGAATCGATAAAGCATACAAATGAATTTGACGAAGAATTCTGGTACGCTCGTGAACTTCAAAAAGCGCTTGAATATAAAGATTTTCGTAATTTTGAATTAATAATCTATAAAGCAATGGATGCCTGTAAAAACAGCGGCAATATTATCGAAAATCATTTTATTGAAACCACAGAGATGGTTCCTATCGGTTCTGGTGCAAAACGTCAGTTGCCTGGCTATATTTTATCTCGCTATGCTTGCTATCTTATTGTTATGAATGGTGATTCCAATAAAGAAATAATAGCCCTCGGTCAAACATATTTTGCTGTGAAAACCCGCCAACAGGAACTGATCGAAAACTACGACCAACTCTCCGAAGACCAAAAACGTCTTGCAATTCGTAACGAAATGATTGCACATAATAAATCTCTTGCAGAAGCTGCACAAATGGCTGGAGTCATTAAACCTATAGAATATGCTATATTCCAAAATAGAGGTTATGAAGGATTATACGGTGGTCTTGGAATGAGAGATATCCATACACGAAAGTGATTAAAAAAGAGTCAAAAAATCCTTGATCACATGGGAAGTACTGAGCTCGCAGCCAACTTATTCCGCGCTACCCAAACCGACGAAAAATTACGCCGTGAAAATATTCAAGGCAAAGAAGCTGCCTACGACCTTCACTATGATGTTGGTAAAAAAGTCCGTCAAACTATAGCTGAACTTGGTGGCACCATGCCAGAAGACCTTCCTACTCCTGAAAAGAGCATTCAACAAGTTGAAAAAGAATAAAACAAACTTAAAAAACCGCCTAAAGAATAAACTATTTCATTACATATTCCATATATAGATCCAGATACCGCTTTACTCTTCCGGATACACTCCGTACTGTTTCCACAGTTTCCACATACGCTCATACCGCTCCAGGTCTAAACCCGGGTACACACAATTGGATGTGGCGAAAATATATCCGCGGCCATCGGCCATACCTTCCCGCAGGGCACGCATGACATCGGCATCACATTCTTCTTCGGATCCGGTCTGCAGCAAGCCACAATTTACATTACCGATCAAAGCCATGTCCGGTCCCACAATTTTACGAACTTCCCGCAGGTTGACTCCACCCTGAGGGTCCAGAGAATGGATCGCATCCGGCTTACAATCCGCCATCTGCTTCAAAATGGGCATGATGTTACCGTCCGTATGCTTGATAGAATAATAGCCCATTTCCCGATATCCGTCGATTACCCCTTTCAGATAGGGGGCAATCAGCTCATCGAACTGATCCGGAGTGAAAAAAGGATTTACATTAAAGCAGTAATCTGAACACAGGGCAAAGCCGTCCAGCAGATGACCTCGCACGTCCAGCTTATGGGCAAACTGCAGCTGATCCTCCATTTTGCGCTGACTGATCTCATTCAGCTTTTCCGGCTCCTCCAGCATTTGCACCGCAAAATCCATCATATTGTCGCCGTTAGGGATGGCCCAGGTCGGGTCATTTGACAACATCAGATAATACTCATCCCCTGTTTTTTCACGAATAGTCTCCAATAGCCACTGGGTATTCTCCAGACTGTTCTTGGGAATACCCTGCACAAGAATTGCGCTGTAATCATAACGCTTGGCAGTTTGAATATACACATCCGCAATATCATTCATGTGCAGCTGCTTTTCTTTTAGGCTCATCTGCCCCCACTGGTCATATGTACGATGACGCGGATTCACCTTTCCAAAGGCCTCCATAGTGGGGAAAAATACCAATTCAAAATGGGGCACCTGTCCGCCGATTTTTTCACACTTTAATGTTCTAATAAAGCGTTCACGATGGGTCATATCCTACACCTCCCGTTTATTTCTTAAAATCCCCTCGATATTCTCTGACAATCTCGATCATATTTAAGTAGTTCTCTGCCGGAACATAATCCGGAATGGAGTTGCCTGTGCCGATGGCAAAACCGCCATGATGAATACTCTGCTTGATCACATCCAGAGTATACTCTTTCAGTTCGGGTTTGGAAAAATGACAAACCTTGTCCATATCCAAACCACCAAAATTACCGATCTTATCACCATACTTTTCCACCCATACCGGGAAAGGTGCGATCTGGTCTTCATTCGAATGCTTAGCATCAATCCCAATGTTCTCGATCAGCTCATCCATCACATTAAAAATTTTGCCGCAGGAATGATACAAAAAGGGCTTATTATAGCTGTGGACCAAATCCACAATGGGCTTATATTGCGGGAAAATCAACCACTTAATATCATCCGGCGACAACATGGTGCTGCTCTTATATCCCAAGTCATCACCAAACCGCAGCACGCAGAAAATGTCTCCGAATTCTCTCATAAAGCGCTGCCATATCTTTAAGTTGGTCTCGCCCACTTTCTGAAACAGCCCTTCATAAAATTCTTCATCATCGGCCCCGATGTAGCACAAGTTCTGGAACCCCACCACATCCTGCACACACTCAAAAATACCGTTACCCACGCCGCCAATGGCCTTCATGCCTGCCGGCATTTCCTCCCGCAGCACCCGAAAATACTTACTGTTCTTTTCGAAATACATATCCGGGATTTCCTCCCAGGGATACTTCAGAAAATCTTCTTTTGTTTTGATTACCGGACTGACCCGGCTGTCTCCCAAAGCACCGGAACCCGGCATGACCACGCCGATACATTCTTCAAAACTAACTGTATCGTATCCGTTTTTCTTAAAAAAGTTACAGTAAATCCGAAAAAACTCATGCAGATCCTTCTCATCCCCCTGATACAGGGACATCATATCCACATTTTCAATCTCTCCAATCTTGTCATAGGAAACAATATGTTCATACAACGGCAGGCGCTGGGCCTCACGATTCTGGGCACAGTCTAAAATATGTTGATAATTCGGCTCAAACATACTAAATCCCCTTTCATTTTAACGAGAATTATGCTATGATTCATTATAACATGTATAAAATCATTTCGCATTTGATTATGTATGCCATACAAATTTATAGATTTGGAGGTTTTCTCGTGCAGACTATTATCAATCATCGTGATCCTTTTCTGATTTCAAAGGATCGCATCACCCTCACCCAGGCCCAGCTTCATATTCCGGGCCTTCGCATGATGGGTCATCATAATATCTATCACGTTCTTGAACCCCTGTCCTGGCAATATCATGAAAATGCCTTTGAAATTTCTTTGACTGCAAAAGGGACCTTTCATTTTCGTACCCGGAAAAAACAATATTCCTTTTCCCGGGGTGATGTATTTATTTCCTTTCCAAACGAAGTACATAGTACCGATCAGACACCAGTATCCACCGGCGAACTTTATTGGTTTCAATTGGATATCAGCCAACAGGATCAATTTTTATTTTTGGAACCCGCGGCTGCCCAAGAATTGATCCGGCAGCTAACATTGATCCCTCACCATGTTGTTCATTCTGAAATATCTGTTTTATTGCCCCTACTCAAAAACGCTTTTGATGCAGCCTTAGCAGGAAAAGACCCACACTTAGTGGCTTCCTACATCGTATTATTTCTTCATCTCCTGCTTTCGTATGTTGAAAGAGAGTCCCTATGCGTCTCCATTAACATGCTGCATGTCTTGGACTATATTCATGATAATATTACAAATGAAATATCCCTGGAGCACTTGGCCTCCATCGCCAACTTGTCCTGCTCCCAGTTCAAGCAAAATTTCAAAAAAGAACTGGGCACCTCCCCCAGGCATTACATCAATCAACATAAGATCGACTATGCCAAGGATCTTTTATTAGAAGGCAAAACTGTCACCGAAACCGCTATGTTATTAGGCTTTTCCAGCAGTAACTACTTTTCCAGTGTCTTCAAAAAATATACCTTGCAGACCCCTCTGGAATATGTTCACGAACAACAATAACACAAGGCCGAACTGCATCCGCAGTTCGGCCTTATATTATTTATTTAACTCTTTTTAGCACCATAGGGAACAGAATATCTATCATTTCCTCCCCTTTATCTCTTTCACATACCTGCAAAGTCATCACGCCATTTTTGATCTCAAAGGCTTGGGCATCTTCTGGCTCAAACTCATTCAAGTACAATTTGCCATCTTCCACCTTGTACGTACCATCGTTCTCCATTGCCTCGATCAT
>JAFUJY010000164.1 GCA_017467985.1 Bacillota bacterium | reverse complement strand
GGCTCATCTCCTTTTTTATACTGTCTCTCCTGTGGACACATACTTCCACAGAATTCGTTCTTCCTGCCCTCCGGCTAAGGGAACTTCTATCATATATTGAACTTCTCTGGATTGCAGTGCGATGAAAATATGCTTCTGGTTACCTCCCACATAGCTCCATCCTAATTCCTGCATGTTTTCGATATCCGTTACCTCAAATATCTCCTGATATATTGTGTTTCCTTCAAAATCTTTCACCCAAAACAACCGATCTCCATGTTCTGTCATTCCTAATCCAACCGCAATATTATCACCGACCTCAATTCCAAAATACTGCGGATCCTCAAAGCCAAAACAAAATTCCAGCGTCTTTTTCTCAAAATCAAATTTATACAGCCCAATAGAAGCCCCACTGGCTGCGAAGTAGGCTCCTTCCTCCTCTACCCACATATTTTCAGCATGAAAAGATATATTTTCCTCAAAACATATACTCAATTCCCGTGTTTTAGAATCCCACACATATAATGTCAGTATGCGGTTTTCGGCTTCCTTTTTTTCAATCATAATATAAACCTTATTGCCCACGAATTTGACATCACTGGTCACTCCACTATCCACTTCTAAATCCAGAATTGTAACCCATTCATCCGACGAATCCAAGGGAGTCGCTTGCGCCGTAACTCTCGTTATTGTTTTCCCGTTTTCTATGACTCCCTCGCATCCAATCAGATACAAATATCCTCGATGTACCCTTATGATTGAATTATCTGCAGTTGCATTCAACAGTTCCACATCTATATCTTTGATTTTCACACGATCAGTTCCATCCAAATTCATGCTCCATAAACCGGTTACTATCGTCTTTTCTACTATCTGATCTCCCACCCAGTATAGACATCCGTCATATACAGAAAAACCACCGGCACCTAATCCAACATATGCGTTGCACGATTCGGCATTGTGTTCACATTCTGCCTTTGCACACAACACCCCGCTAACACCACTGCCCTTGTCCATATACATTAACTGTTCCATTATACTGGAGCATAAACCATAGTAGGCTCCTTCCGTCTCGCACAACCTTGCCATAGGGAAGCATACGGAATTATCCACATCATACGCCGCTAAATACTCTGCTGTATCAAATAGGGGATCTGCTAAAAAGTTTCTTTCTGTTTCAACAATAGATGAATCATGCGTTTCCATATTGGAAGCATCTTCTAATCTACCTGAACAACCTTCAAAAAAGAAGATAAACGCAATTAGTAACAAAACTATTCTTTTCATAAATATCTCCCTCCCTTTTCTTATTTACTAATTATAACACCCCCCCACTTTAAAAGATAAAGTGATTTTTACTGAACTGCAAAAAATGCATTTCAGTAGAATATTTCCCTCCCGTCTCTCTCCCACCAAACGAGCCAGGCCTCTGCGGCCAGCCCTTTAGCGCGTAAGCGCAGGGCTGGCCGCAGAGGCCTGGTCGTTCATTCTCACTCTCCCGATGCTTCCTGCATCCGCTCAATCTCCATCTTGGAAATGGAGACTTCGTAAGCGGTTTTTACATCGGTCTCGGTTTCATTCAATTTTTTCTGATAATTTCGGCTCTGGATGCGGCCATATATCTTTATGTTCTGACCAACTTCCAGGTTCTGGGCAAATTTGGCGTTACGTCCCCAAGCAATAGCCGGAATATAATCCGACTTATTATAGGGGCGATTGACGGCAATGAGTAGATCCGTGATCTCTCGTCCCAGGGGCGTGGTACGGTACATGGGCTTTTTGCAGATATAACCGTCCAGGAAAATGCTGTTGGGATTGCGGGGGTCATCTGCTTGGGCCTCTTCCCATTCCCGTACGAAGACGGACAGCAAGAGTCTACTTTTTCCTCCACTGTGCTTGTTATAGGAACGGAACTGCCCCTGCACTGCAATCAGCTTGCCTTCCATCGACTCCTGTACATTCATCAGGCGCTCTGATACCAGCATAGGAATCAGGTCTGAGAAGTTAGACAGTCTTGGCACCTCCATTACAAAGCTATAAAAACTTTCCCCGTAGATCTCATGGCTGAACCGAAAACCGCTGCGTACAACGCCGATCAGTTCTGCCACATTGTTTTTTATAATCTGTTCTGACATGTTTTTTCTTCCTTTCTTCAATCGTCTGTGATGACTCACAGTTTATATATATTCCAAAAATTGGAAATTAGAACCGCTTTTTTATTTTTATTGCAAATTTTACAAGAATGTGCTATGATGACCTTACCAAAACAAGGAGGAATGTATCATGCTCTATCCTAAGAATCAAGAATACAATCTGCAAGATGAATTATTCCGCAATCCTACCTGCGAATATCGCGGGACGCCTTTCTGGGCCTGGAATACCAAGCTGACTTCTGAAAAACTCCTGGAACAAATCGATATGATGAAAACCATGGGCATGGGTGGTTTCCACATGCATGTTCGTACCGGTATGGACAGTCCTTATCTGGACGACGAGTTCATGGGCTACATTCGCGAATGTGTGGAAAAGGCCCGTGATGAAAAAATGCTGGCATGGCTGTATGATGAGGACCGTTGGCCCTCCGGCACCGCCGGCGGTAAGGTCACTGCTGATCGTCCTGAATACGCCCGCAAGTCTTTACTGTTTACAACCAATCCTTACACCCCCGATCGTCCCTATCAGGCAACCCGCCCCGAGGCCGGCCGCGGTCAGCGCACCATGCGCCACGACAATGGAATATTGGTGGCTGTATATGATATCATTTTAAACAACGACGGTACTTTAAAAGAATCCCGCCGTATTGGAGAAAATGATACTGCTGAGGGTACAAAATGGTACGCCTACGCAGAGCACTCCACTGCTGACCCTTGGTTTAATAACCAGCCTTATGTGGATACCCTGTGTCCTGAGGCCATTCAGGAGTTTATCAAGGTCACCCATGAGGCCTACTACAACGCACTGGGCGAAGATTTCGGCGGTATCATTCCCGCAATCTTCACCGATGAACCTCAGGTTGCACCTAAGGGCACACTGAACTTCGCCCTTGAGAAGAACGATCTGTTCCTGACCTGGACCACCAAGCTGCCTGAAATCTATTATAACACCTATTGTCAAGACCTGCTTGATATTTTACCGGAATTGTTCTGGGAATTGCCGGAAGGCAAGCTTTCTCAGGCTCGTTATCGCTTCCACAACCTGGTGGCTGACCTGTTTGCTTCCACTTATATTGGACAAATCGGTAAATGGTGTCGTGAACATGGCATTGCCCTTACCGGCCATTTGATGGGTGAACCTTCTCTTTCCAGTCAGACCCAGTACCTGGGGGACTCCATGCGTTCTTATCCGGATTTTGGCATCCCCGGCATTGATATGCTTTGTGATTTCCACGAGTATACTACAGCAAAGCAGACCCAGTCCATGGTTCGTCAGACCGGTGCTCCCGGTATGCTTTCCGAGCTATACGGTGTAACCGGTTGGGACTATGACTTCCGTGGTTACAAGCTGCAGGGTGACTGGCAGGCCGCTCTGGGCGTCACCATCCGTGTACCCCATCTGACCTGGATGACCATGAAGGGCGAAGCCAAGCGTGACTATCCTGCTTCTATCGCCTATCAGTCTCCCTGGTGGGATCAATATGACTTGGTGGAAAGCCACTTTGCCCGCGTCAATACTGCAATGACCCGTGGTAAGGCCAATGTAAAGGTGGCTGTCATTCATCCCATCGAGAGCTTCTGGCTCTATTGGGGACCCACTGAGCAGACCGCTGCTCTGCGTGCTCAGATGGAACAGGGCTTTGAGAGTCTGATCCAGAATCTGCTTTTTGGTAAGATTGACTTTGACTATATCTGCGAGGCTCGTTTCCCCGAACAGTGTCCTGTGGCTTCTAATCCGCTGCAGGTGGGCGAGATGGCTTATGATGCCGTGATCGTTTGCCAGAGCCGCACCCTGCGTTCCTCTACACTGGAGCGTCTGCAGGCCTTCCAGGCCCAGGGTGGTCATGTGATTTTCGTGGGTGATGCCCCTGACTATGTGGACGCAGTTCCCAGCGACGCTGTTTTGCCCCTGTATAATGCCTCCACTCGTGTCAGCATGGAGCCTTCTTCTATTCTGAATGCTCTGGAACCCCATCGTCTGGTGGATGTTCGTCAGTCTGACGGCACCCGGGATGAGCGCATCATTTATCAGATGCGCAATGACAACGACTGTCAGTGGCTGTTCCTGGCTAATGGTAAGAACCCCACTTGCCCTGATGTGGATGATGCGGGTCATGTGCGCATTATTATCAACGGCGAATATGCTTTGACCGAATATGATTCCATGACCGGAGATATCCGTCCCCTGCCCGCTCGGTATGCCGGCGGCAAAACCATTGTGGAGCGTCAGTGGTATATTCACGAAAGTATGCTGCTGAAGTTAGTGCCCGGTCGTTATGAGGGCGAAGCTGTTGATTCTGTCCTGACCGGAACTCCTGACCTGCTCTTTGGCATGGTGGATGTCACTCTAGAAGAGCCCAATATGTTACTGCTGGATATGGCTGAATACTCCTTCAACGGAAGTCCTTTCCAGCCCGAAGATGAACTGCTGCGTATTGACAACTATGTTCGCTCCATCCTGGATATTCCTGGGCGACGCAAAGAAGTGGTTCAACCTTATCTTCTGAAGACCGAAGAATATAGTGACCGTTTGACTCTGCGCTTTACTATCCCCAGCGAAGTGGAAGTCACCGGTGTAAAGCTTGCTCTGGAAGATGAAGAACATACTCAGGTAGTATTGAATGGCAAAGCCGCTCCCTCTGTAGCCGAAGGTTGGTTCGTGGATAAAGATATCCATGTGATCGCCCTCCCCGATCTGCATGTGGGTGATAATATCCTTGAGATCACCGTTCCCATCGGTCTGCGTACCAATCTGGAGTGCTTCTACCTATTGGGTGACTTCGGTGTTCGTGTAAACGGTACTTTGAAAACCGTGACCGCACCTGTCCGCCGTCTGGGCTTCAGTGACATCGTTCCTCAAGGCCTGCCCTTCTACACCGGCAACATTCGTTATCATCTGAATGTTCGTACTATCGGCGGCCTGACCATTCGTGTTCCTCGTTATCGTGGTGGTTTAATCAAAGTCTTTGTTGACGGCAAGGAACGTGGAAATATCATTTATTCTCCCTATGTACTCAATCTTCCGGATGTAGCCGATGGCGATCACCATGTGGAACTGCTGCTGTATGGCACCCGCTATAATGGTTTTGCCCAGCTCCATCATACACCCGGTGTATACTTCTATCAGAGTCCTAACTCCTGGCGAAGCGCCGGTGATCTGTGGTGTTACGAGTATCAGTTCAAGAATGCCGGTATTTTGCGAAGCCCCGAAGTCTACAACAATGGTGCTTTCATACGTGCGGACGGAACTCTTCGTATCAAACAATTTAATGCTCACATTACGGATAACAGCTAATATGATGAATAACAGCGCGAACTCTAAAAACTGAGTCGCGCTGTTGTTTTATGTATCGCCTATTTTTCCAACTCCTCGATGTCCTCATACAGCACTTGCAGCTTACCCATCTGTTGAGGCTTATGATAATGCCCACAGTACCAATGGGTGAACTGTCCCTTCTGCCATACTTCATCAAAAAAATCGGTCAGGCGATCCTTTTCATATCGGTCCACTATGCAAGCGGGGGCACAATGGGTAATGATATAATCCACCTGCCAATGACTCTCTTCCAAGACCCTGCGTGCCTGTGCAATTTCTTCATCAGAAGGCAGCTCCTGAGGCCACCAGGTCTGTCCCAGAACACGAAAATGATATCTCCCCTGCTTGATCAGCCACTTGACTTTATTCTTCGCCTCGGGTTGGCTAAGGTCAAAAATTCCTTCCCACACATCATGGGAGGCTGCTCCGCCCATGGTAAAAAATCGCTTTCCCTCCAATTCAAAAATCTGTCCCCGCATCAGATGCAGTACATGGGGACGCAGCTCATGTACTAAACCACCCCTCCATTCCTTCACCGGATACTGTTCCAGCAGATCAAAGTTCTCATGATTTCCATCCACAAATAATGTAGTATATGAGCGCTCCTCCAACCAATTCAGCCAATATTCCGTTTCCCTGTTCGCCTCCCACAGGCCAAAATCGCCGCATATAATTACATAATCATCCTTCGTCAAATTCTTTTGCTCTGGAAAGCCCTTCCGACCAAATCGTTTGTATTCACTGTGGGTATCCCCAGTTATATAAATCATCTTCTTTACCCCTTCGATGCACGAAATCTTCGATTATTTTCCACCAGTTCTTCAAAAGTCACCGGTTCAAAATGATTCACATCCACCCCTGCATTTAGCGCATTTTCCATTTTGCGCAGCAGTGGCCAGAAAAAATCCCCGGTATTATTATGAATATGTCCGTAAATCAAATACGAACCATGATTGCTGCCATGCCAAGCCATCATGGGATAATGACACAGAGTGATGTCCCGCTTGCCATCCTTAATCTCCGTCATGTATTGTACACTCTCAAAGTACCCCGCCATTTCCACCTTTTTCATCCACTGACAGTCATGGTTGCCAATAATCAAATGCTTGCGTCCCTTTAGCTGGCAGAGCATATATTCCACCGGTGTCCTGGCATAGAAAAACATATCTCCCACAATATACACATCATCATCTTCACCCACTTTACGGTTCCAGTTCTCAATCATCGCCTGGTTCATTTCCTCCACCGTCGCAAAGGGTCGATCACAATACTTCATAATATTCGCATGATCCCAATGGGTATCACTGATATAAAAATTCATTTTCTACACCTCCTGATGGTTTCAACGCACAAACATCCCTTTTCTCCTTCGAAAAGCCCTTGACATCCCCGCCGCATAATGATATGATCATTTTATCATCTAAGGAAAAGAGGTATACTTCTATGAAACATTTAGAATGGATCGAGCCTTTAACCACTGAAATGCTGGAAAATATGGCTCGTTTAGTTGCATATAATTCTGTTAAGGGTCCCGCTGTCCAAGGCAAGCCCTTTGGCGAAGTGCCTGCCGCCTGTCTTGCAGAGGCCTTGCAGATTGCCCAGGAGCTGGGCTTCAAAACCACTAATATGGATAACTACTGTGGTTATGCAGAAATGGGTGAAGGCGACGAGATTATTGGTATTGCCGCCCATCTGGACATTGTTCCCGCCGGCGATGGCTGGGTAACCGATCCTTTTACCCTCACCGAAAAGGATGGTGTGGTTTATGGCCGTGGCGTCAGTGACGATAAGGGCGCACTTATTGCCAGCCTCTATGCAATGAAACTGGTTCAAGAGTCCGGTATTCCGCTGAATAAGCGGGTTCGCCTGCTCATGGGCTGCGATGAAGAGTCCGGTTCCGAATGTATGAAATATTATGTGAAGCATGGTGAACCCATCACCACCGGCTTTACTCCCGATGGCAATTTCCCCGGCATCCATGGCGAAAAGGGTGGCTGTGGTATGGTAGCCTACAGCAAAAATACTAAGATCATTTCCATGAACGGCGGTTTCGTTGCCAATGCCGTTTGTAATCAGTGTACCACCGAAGTTCCCGCTGATGCAGTGGATGCGGATGCGCTGAAGGCTGCTCTGGCCGAAACTCCTCTGGTTTCTGCCTCTGTTACCACAGATGGCGACAAGCTAGTGATTCATGCCCAAGGCGTAGCTGCCCATGCCAGCACTCCACTTTTGGGTGTTAATGCGGCTGCCTACACCATGCAGGCATTGCAGAAGGCAGGAATGCAGGATGATTTTGTGGACTTTTATATGTCTCACTTGGGTGTAGACTGTGATGGTGCCGGTATCGGATTGAAGATTCGTGACCAGTATGGTGAGCTGACCTTCAACAATGGTATTGTAAAGACCACCGAGGATGGCATTTTCTGCACCATTGACATTCGTTATCCTGTTACCTATACTCCCGATCAGATTCGTGCTCTGGCC
>JAFUJY010000163.1 GCA_017467985.1 Bacillota bacterium | reverse complement strand
CCTGGGTAACAATGCTTCGTCCGGAACGAACCGCCCGCAGCGCCGCTTCATTCACCATATTGGCCAGTTCCGCACCGGATGCACCGGCTGCCGCCTTAGCCACTGCCAGGAAATTCACATCCGAGGACATCTTCACCTTGCGGGCGTGTACTTTCAAAATCTCTTCACGCCCCTTTAGATCGGGCAATTCCACCGGGATGCGGCGGTCAAATCGGCCGGGACGCAGCAACGCCGGGTCCAGAGAATCGGGACGATTCGTAGCTGCCAGAATAATAACACCCTTTTTCGCATCAAATCCATCCATCTCGGTCAGCAGCTGGTTCAGTGTCTGTTCTCGCTCGTCGTTGCCTCCAATGTGTCCGGCTCCGTCACGCTTCTTACCAATGGTATCGATCTCGTCGATAAATACAATACAGGGCGCCTTTTCGTTGGCCTGCTTGAATAAGTCACGCACCTTGGCCGCGCCCATACCTACAAACATTTCAACAAACTCGGAACCGGCGATGGAAAAGAAGGGGACATTGGCTTCACCCGCAACCGCCTTGGCCAGCAAAGTTTTACCGGTACCGGGAGGGCCTACCAACAGTGCACCCTTGGGAATGGTGGCACCAATTTCCGCGTATTTTTTAGGATTATGCAGATAATCCACGATTTCTGCCAGCAATTCTTTGGCCTCATCCTCACCAGCCACATCGTGGAAACGGATACCCTCTTCTGAAGGTACATACACCTTAGCATTGCTCTTACCAAAGGACATGGCACCTCCCATGCCAGACCCCATATGATTTCCCATCTTTTTGGTCATAAGCCGCATCACCAGCTGACCAATCGCCATCATTGCTGCAAAAGGCAGCACCCAACTCACCAGAAAACTAATTAATGGGTTCATCTGCTCCACAATGGGAGTGCCAAAGGATGTGATTCCCGCCTGATACAGTCTTTCTACCAGGAAAATATCTTCCATCCGACCCGTTTTGTAAAATCCAGTGGGATTATTCTTATCTGCAAAAATAATCTCTGTGTCCGTCACTTGTACCTGGGAGATGTTGTCGCTGTCCGCCATCTCCAGAAACACACCATAATCCACTTCTTTTACCTGCGCACTCAACAATCTGGGAAAAACCAAGGCATTCAGCAGCATGATCACCACCATAGCGATGGCATAGTAGAAAATAATCGGCTTTCTTGTATTCTTAACTTCTTTCACCTAATGTGAACCTCCTTATGATTTTGTCATACAATCATATTGTATCAAAATTAGTTCACACAATCAACTATTCATTTATGAACTTTTCGCAAAAACTTTAAGCTTTTTGTAAACAACGAAAAAGGCCGAGCCTGATCGGGCTCGACCTTTGTTTTACGGTTCAAAATGATATAAATCCTTGTAATTATCCCATTCTTCTTCGGTTTCAGGTGTGGCGGGAATCAACCCGGTACACTCCATGGAGGAACGCACACTCATGTCGCCTAATGTAGGATAGGGTCCTGTGGGTTCGCCCGATTCCACATGCTGCATGATGATCGGCTCCACCACCATGGGATTTTTCTTCTTTTTCTTTTTCTCCATACTATCACCCCTTTCGGAAATAGTATGGATTCTTAAAATAAATTTATGCCTTGATCTCCTGCACCTTTTCGGTTACCACATTTTCACAATCTTCCAACTGCAGCAGACCGGACCAGGCTTCTTCCATGGGCGCAACCCAGGTCACCTTCACATTTTCCAGCTCCAGACCGTTGGCATAACGGGCATAAATGGCGGGAATCTCGTGGGGATATACATCACGAGAAGAAGGCTGCTCGTCAAAAAATCCTGTTGCCTGGGTACCCTGCTTCTTCATGGTAATATTGATGTCCTGCAGCTGCACATTGCAAATGGGATTGATCTCTTCACCACGGATAAACAGACTGGACTCAGCAGTTACACGGATATGATCAAAGGTAATGTTGCGGATCGTTCCTGCAAAACCGGGCTTATTTCTTCTGTGGGTGGCAGAAATGAAAATCGGCTCTCCTTTGCCCCACCAGTCGGGCGCAAAGTGACGGCCATTGGAATTGGCGTAACGACGCACTGCACCGGTGATATGATGTACCATAATGTCCTCGATGGTGGCACCATCCCGCACCCAAATACCCACCGCACGAGAGCAGTTTTGAACTACACAGTCGGACATAACAATGTTGCGGATATCACCATGGGTCTCCGTACCAATTTTAAGGGCAGAATCCCGAGAGGCCAGTACGCAGCCACGAATCAGAATATTTTCGCAAGGACCGTACTTTTCAGTGATAGGCTTTGTTGTCTTTACAACGATCGCATCGTCACCGGTTTCAATAAAGCAATCAGAAATAACCACATCCTGACAGGAGTCCGGATCAATACCATCATTATTGGCACCACGGTTATTGTTCAGGATCTTGATCCCCTGGATCAGTACACGTCGGCAGCCTGCCATATGCAGTGTCCACAAAGAAGAGTCCCGGAATGTAATATCCCGAATGGTCAGATTCTCCACATCCTCAAGATAGGTCAGACGGGGACGGAATCCTTCACTCATCAGCGGACATTCATGATAATCACCATCAGCGCCATCATCAAACATGACTTTGTAACCCTGGCCATAGAGTTCACCAAACCCGGTCAAGGATACATTCTTGGCATGGAAAGAGCCCACAAAATAACCGGAGTCTTCCACGCGGCCATCGGGATGTTCCACAATCTTCACATCCGCCTCGTTAAAGCTGGCCACCAGAGACGCGCCCCGCTCCAAGTGCAGATCCACATTGTCCTTCAGGTCGATGGTTCCGCACATATACTGTCCGGCCGGGACATAAACACGCCCGCCGCCAGCAGCAGTACACTCATCAATCGCCTTCTGGATAGCCGGAGCATCATTGGTCACGCCATCTCTCTTAGCACCATAGTCCAATACATTCCAAACTTTCATCTTTTTTACCCCCAAAATATTATAGTATTAAAACCACCGGCGCTTTTTCAGCTCCGTCTTATGTTCCTCCAGGTTGCGCTTGTACATCTTTTTACGATCCAGCGCATGAACAAATTCGCGAATCAGTGCGGAAATCTCATTGGCTTCTTCTAATGATGCCACGCCCATGGTCTGATAGCGCGCCTTCATAAACTCGCCCTGTTCCTTTTTGATCTGAATCACCACTTTTTTCATTCTTTTGCCCTTGTTACCCTGGATTCCGGTGGTAATGACCTGTCCCCAGGGAATAAATTCGCCCGTATTATAAATGAACAGGCCCTTTTCGGTAATCACCCATTCTTCCTGATTATAGGGTGTCAGAGCAAAAAACAAAAAAGCAAAAATCAGTGCCAGCCAGCTAAACAAACCGCTGTTGAGCGTGTACATATCCACATTAAATAAAAAGAAAATCACAATTCCTGCGGTAATCACTGCGCAGATTCCACTCAAAATCCGCAGCAATTTCGTCCATTTGCGGTGATCCGTATGGACAACCACGGCTCCCTCTTTCAAACGACCCAACTCTGCTTTGGATGCAATGTTCTTCATCATCAAGAAAATCATTGCCAAAAGCATTACGATCATAAATAACTCCATTATTCTTCCTCCTCTTTTTGTAAATGTTCTCCGCCGGCTTGCTCAATCAGCGCCCCCAGACGATTCATCAATGCCGGAAACTCATCGGTCCGCATCCGCAGCATATACTGCCGCAGCAGTTGATTATATTCATTTTGGAAGGTCTCGATCAGTTCCCGCAGCCCCAGCGCATCTTTTCGGATGCCTTCCAGCTCCTGCAGGGCCTGCTGCAGCCGCTGATCCGCCATGGCATTGGCACTGGCGATAATCGCCTCCGCCTTGAGGTTGGCCTGAACTTCTATCTTATCTAGTTCTGCCTCTCTAGCCCGATAATCAACCAGTTCTTTTTCTTGCTGAGCCACTTTCTGCTCCAAGGCTTCGATCGCCTGATCCACCTCGGATGGCTGATATCCCTTTCGCACTATCGAAAACTGCTGCATCCCAGAGCCTCCTTCCAAGTTATATTAAAAATATTATACCATAGGCACACTTCTTTTTCAACCCCGGGTGGTTTAATGAATTATGAACAGTTTAATATCTGGTACTTGCAGTCGGGAAACGGGTTAGTATGACTGCAGGGCATACATCTTTAAGGATTTTCGTATGCCAGCCGTGAAAATTACCAGATATTTTTGTGGTCTATAGTTATAGACTTACAAAAATATCTGGTACTTGCAGTCGGAAAATGAGCTGACCCCCGATCGTTAGATTTTGCGGTCTAACTTTCAGGGGTCAGCTCAGTGTGCAAAGACAAAAACGATACAAAAAAATAACCGCCCCTCGACCAAAGGCTTGGCGGTTATTTCTTAACAGCAAATTCTAGGCCGAACCGCTTACTTGTGCGGAGTACCTGTTTACATTATAGAATATATCATATGGATTGTCAAGTCCGCTTTCTTATCT
>JAFUJY010000162.1 GCA_017467985.1 Bacillota bacterium | reverse complement strand
CCCTGCTCTTCCATCATGAAGAAGCCCATTTCTCCAGTGCTGCCAAACCGATTCTTAGTCGCAGATAAAATACGCAGTTCTTCTTCAGTATCTGCCTCCATATATAAAACCGTATCCACCATATGTTCCAAAGAACGTACACCGGCCAACTCGTCATCCTTGGTCAGCTGACCCGTCAAAAATACAGCTCGCGGCTTATCAGGATTTTTAGCAATACTTAAAAGCGCACTGGTACATTCCATGGTCTGGGTAGGAGACCCGGGTCTGGATGTTAACTCTGCTAAAGCAAAGGTCTGAATACTGTCTATGATAATCAGCTGAGGATCAATCTCGCCAATCGCTCCCAACACTTCATTCATAGAAGACGTGGATAAACAAAAGATTCGCTCGTGGATCTTAGGAAGAATGCGTTCTGCCCGCCGCCTCAACTGGCTTTCACTTTCCTCTCCCGAGGCATATAAAACCGTGTTGCCTTGCTCCGCAATTCGCTGAGCCGCTTGAAGCAGGAGTGTGGACTTACCCGCACCGGGTCGGGCAGCTAAAACACTCATGGAATCACGAATAATACCCCCACCTAACACTCTGTCCAACTCGCCAATTCCAGTGACTAATCGTTTCCCCTGGTCAAACTTTACCTGGGCCAAGCGATTGACTCGACCACTTTTCTGCGCCTTAATTCCCTTCCCCTCTTGGGCACTGCCCAGTCCAGAACCGGATGTCACCGGCAAATCCTCCACCAGCACCATCTGATTCCAAACCTTACACTCTGGACACTGTCCCAGCCATTTGGCAGTCTCATAACCACAGGCTGAGCACCTGTATATTTCCTTCTTCTTGCTTGCCATGACTTACTCCGTTCTTAATACAATTTTACCATCTATAGCATCCACAATCAGTGTGCTGCCCCTTAACTTCCCATCCAGCAGCATTTGTGCCGCTTCATCTTCCACATAATTTTGCAAATAACGACGAATAGGACGAGCACCATACGCAGGATCAAAGCCTTCCTTAGCTACCAGCGCTTTAGCCTCAGCTGTCATTACACTATCCAGCCCCGCACTTTCTTTAATACGTTTACCAATCTGATCAAACAACAACTGGGCAATCTCCCGGATATGCTCTTCTTCCAAAGCATGGAAAACCAGAATATCATCGATACGATTCAGGAACTCTGGTCTGAACAGACGCTTGACCTCATCCATCACATTTTTCTTCATTTCATCATAACGATGCTTCGCACTGTGATCTGTCACAAACCCCAGTTGAGCTGGTGCCACAATACTTCTTGCACCCACATTGGATGTCATGATAATTACCGTATTACGGAAGCTCACACGACGTCCCTGGTCATCCGTAATCTGACCATCATCCAAAATCTGCAGCAAAATATTAAAGATATCCGGATGGGCTTTTTCGATTTCATCAAAGAGGACCACACTGTAAGGATGACGCCGCACCTTTTCAGAAAGCTGTCCCCCTTCATCATATCCCACATATCCCGGAGGAGAACCCACAAGTCGTGATACGCTGTGTTTTTCCATATATTCAGACATATCCAGCCGAATCAAAGCCTTTTCATCCTCAAACAAAGCTTCTGCTAAAGCCTTGGTTAACTCTGTTTTACCTACACCTGTGGGGCCCAGGAATAAGAAGGAACCGATGGGACGTTTTGGATCCTTCAATCCAACTCGACCACGACGAATCGTACGGGACAAAACTTCTACAGCCTCGTTCTGTCCGATCACACGCCGGTGCAGTCGCTCCTCCCAACGCTGCAGCTTCTGGCTTTCCACCTCACTCAACTTATCCGCGGGGATGCCCGTCCATTCGGATACCACCTGAGCAATATCGGTATCTTTCACAATGCGTGCCCTCATATACTCATCACTATTCATTTCTCCGAAATAAGCACGCCCCTCATCCTGCTGTTCATGCAATGCGAAAGCACCTTTATAGTTTCCTTCCAGCAAAGCTTGTTCTATTAATTCTTCCAGTCGCTTACACTCTTGGGTTTCATCGTAGTTATATACTTTACGATTCTCCACACGAAGTCTCGTCTTTGCTGCGGCTTCATCCAATAAGTCAATGGCTTTATCCGGAAGAAAACGGTCATTTAAATATCTTCTTGATAATTTCACCGCTGCTTCCATGGCCCACTCACTGATTACCACCTGGTGATGCTCCTCATACTTGGGACAAATACCTTTGAGGATCTTAATGGTCTCATCTTCAGTGGGTTCTTCCACCCGCACAGGCTGAAAACGACGTTCCAGTGCGGGATCCTTTTCAATGTGCTTGCGGTACTCTTCCAAGGTGGTGGCACCGATGACCTGCACCTCTCCCCGGGCCAAAGCCGGTTTTAACATATTGGAGATATCCATAGAACCTTCCGCTGCTCCGGCACCTACGATGGTGTGTAATTCATCAATAAATAAAATGACATTACCTAAAGCAGTAATCTCCGCCATCAGACGCTTTACTCGTTCCTCAAACTCACCACGGTACTTGGAACCGGCGATCATTCCGGCCAGGTCTAAGCGCAGAATTCGTCGGTTTGCCAACAACTCCGGCACTTTCCCAGAAGCAATCCTCTGGGCCATACCTTCTACAATGGCACTCTTACCCACACCGGCTTCTCCCAATAAACAAGGATTATTTTTGGTACGACGCAGCAAAATCTGAATCATACGCTGCATTTCCCGTCCTCGGCCAATTACCGGGTCTAACTTTCCATCTGCCGCCAATTTTGTAAAATCGGTAGTATATTTTGCGATTGCCTGCTGTGGCGTTTCTTGCAAATCTTCTGGATTCATTTTTATGCTCCTT
>JAFUJY010000161.1 GCA_017467985.1 Bacillota bacterium | reverse complement strand
TTTGGTAAAAATATTATTCCTAATATGCTGAATGACGGCGAAGTTATGATGGCATATGAATTTGATGATTATTGGAAGGATGTAGGAACTATTGATTCTCTGTGGCAGGCCAATATGGAGCTGCTGGGTGAGGAGAGTCCCATTAAGCTGAATGATCCTTCCTGGAAGATCTACGCAAGAAATCCCAATGCACAGCCTCACTATGTTGCAGACGGTGCTGTAATTAAGGATTCTCTGATCACTGAAGGCGCCAGCATTTATGGTACTGTTGAGCATTCCGTTCTGTTCCATGGCTGTCGTATTGGTAAGGGCGCAATCGTTCGTGATAGCGTAATTCTGCCGGATGCAGTTATCGCTGAGGGCGCTGTTGTTCAGTATTCTATCGTAGGTCAGGAAGCCGTTATTGGCAAGAACGCCACTGTTGGTGCTCCTAAGGAGACTTGTGACAGCGGTGCGATTGCAGTAGTTGGCGACACTGTTCGCGTAGGTGAAAATGCTCAGGTTGCACCTGGCGAAATGATTGGCGAGAATCGGGAATAAGGGGGACACTGCAATGAAAGACACAATGGGTTTGATTTTTACATATAAGTACGAAGAAGATTTAAGAACACTGACACAGGTGCGTTCCATCGCATCTATCCCCTTTGGCGGTCGTTATAGAATTGTTGACTTCCTGCTGTCCAGCATGGTAAACTCCGGTGTCACCAAGATCGGTATGATCACCAGAAACAACTATTCTTCTCTGATGGATCATCTGGGTTCCGGTAAGGAGTGGGATCTGTCCAGAAAGCGTGATGGCCTGTATATGCTGCCTCCGTTCTCTGCATCTGAGAACTTCAACTATTCCGCTAACTATCGCGGTCGTATGGAAGCTCTGGCTAACGCAATGAGCTTCATCAAGCGTTCTGATTGTGAGTATGTAATCATCTCCGATGCGGATATCGTTTGTAATACCACTTTTGATGCAATGCTTGACTTCCATAAGGAGAAGGGTGCAGATATCACTTTGATGTATAAGAGCGGCAAGTTCACTGATGAATCCTATAATCAGTTCTGTTTCCTGAACATGGATAAGGATAACCGTGTAACCGATGTTACCATCAATCCTCCGAAGGATCGTAAGAATCTGTGTGTAGGAACTGCTATTATTGGCAAGACCCTGCTGCAGAGCCTGATCCTGGATTGTCAGAGCCGCAACCTGTATAGCTTCCGTCGTGATGTTCTGCAGGCTAATGTTAAGGATCTGAAGATCTACGGATACGAGGGTGAAGGATATATGGATCTGATCACTTCTGTATTCTCTTACTTTGATGCCAGTATGGATCTTTTGAAAGAAGAGGTTCGTGAGGAATTGTTCGGCGGTACCAATCAGATCTTCACCAAGATTCGTGATGAAGTACCTTCTGTATACCGTGGCGGCAGTCAGGTTAAGAATTCTATGATCGCTGATGGCTGTATCATTGAAGGTACCGTTGAAAACAGTATTATCTTCCGTGGCGTGCATGTATGCAAGGGAGCTGTCATTTCCAACTCTATCATTATGCAGGATTGTGAAATCCAGGCCGGAAGCCAGCTGAACTATGTCATCGCCGATAAGGATGTTGTTATCCGTGAAAACAGAAAGCTGTTGGGATATCAGAAGTATCCGCAGGTACTTTCTAAGGGCAGCGTAGTTTAATAAAAGTTTTTTGGCAGGGAGATTTCATAGTGAAATCTCCCTGTTTTTGGCTATGAAAATGAATAATTTCGTACTCTAAAGCCAATTTACAAATGAATTGAGTTATGATATAATAATTTAGTATGCTAGAAAGGAGATTTTTTATGAAGGTTTTATACGCAGCTTCTGAGGCGGCTCCCTTTATTAAGACCGGTGGTCTGGGTGATGTAGCGGGCGCGCTGCCTAAGGCATTATGTGAAAAAGAAATTGATACTCGTGTGATTCTGCCTCTATATCAGGATATTCCGAAGGACTGGCAGGAAAGATGACTTTAGTAAAGGTTGTTTGGGTTCCTCTGGCCTGGAGAACTCAGTATTGTGGTGTTTACACTCTGGAGCAGAGTGGAGTAACCTACTATTTCCTGGATAATAAGTATTATTTTGGCAGACGTGGTCTGTATGGTTATTTTGACGATGCAGAGCGTTATGCATTCTTCTGTAAAGCTGTTCTGGAGATTATCCAGCACATCGACTTTACTCCTGATGTCATTCATTGTAATGACTGGCAGACCGCTTTGATTCCGGTATTCCTGGAGGAGTTCTACCGTAACGAAGTTCCTTGCTGCAAGGATATTCGCGTTCTGTTTACAATTCATAACATTCAGTATCAGGGTATTTTCCCGCCGGATGTTACAGAGTATGTATTTGGTCTGTCCCGTGAGAAGTACGACGGTGGTTGGCTGCAGTATAAGGGCAGCGTAAATCTGATGAAGGCTGCAATTGTATCTTCTGCATGGGTATCTACCGTAAGTCCCACCTACGCTGAAGAGATTCAGCTGGAGTATTATGGTCATGATATGCAGTGGATGCTGCAGCAGGAGAAAGATAAGGTTAGCGGTATTATCAATGGTATCGACTTTGATGTATTCAATCCTAAGACTGACACCCACCTGTTTGCCAATTACTCTGCAAGAGGCCCCAAGAAGAAAGAAATCAACAAAGCAAAGCTGCAGGAGCAGTTGGGTCTGCCCGTACGTCCTGAGGTTCCGGTGATCTCCATGATCAGCCGTCTGGTAGATCATAAGGGTCTGGATCTGGTGAAGGAAGTTCTGGACGATATTCTGGCTGACGATGTACAGCTGGTTGTATTGGGTACCGGTGATTATCAGTACGAAGAAATGTTTAAGGAAGCTCAGGAGAAGTATCCTGATAAGGTTTCTGCTAATATTACCTTTAATCTGGATCTGGCACAGAAGATTTATGCCGGTTCTGACATTTTCCTGATGCCCTCCAAGAGCGAGCCCTGTGGTCTGTCCCAGATGATTGCCATGCGCTATGGTACCATTCCGGTGGTACGTGAGACCGGCGGTCTGAAGGATACCGTACAGCCTTATGTGGACGGTGAGGGTACCGGATTTAACTTTAAGGACTTTAGTGCAGCCGACATGCTGAATGTAATCCGTCAGGCAGAGACTCTGTTCCAGGATAAGACCGCATGGAAGAAGCTGATGAAGAACGCAATGAATAAGGATTTCAGCTGGAATTACCCGGCTAGAGATTATATCGCACTGTACGAAAAGATTACAGGCAAGAAATAAATCCTGACATAATCATTTGTCCGGAAAGAAAGTTAGGGAGTTTTGAATGGATAAGGAACAATTAAAAGTTTTAATCGAGGGCAAGCTGATCCGTCATTATGGTAAGGATTTTTCCAATGCCAAGCGCAGACATATCTATAATGCAACTGCATTGGTAGTTCGTGACTTTATGATGGACGGTTGGGTTGAGACACAGGATAAGATCGAGCAGCAGGGTGCTAAGCAGGTATGCTACCTGTCCATGGAGTACCTGATGGGCCGTTCTTTGAAGAATAACGTGTTTAACCTGGGCCTGGAGAAAGAAATTGAAGGTGCGCTGAATGATGTGGGTACCAGTCTGGATGAGCTGTATTATGAAGAGGAGCAGGATGCAGCTCTGGGTAACGGTGGTTTAGGTCGTCTGGCCGCTTGTTACATGGATGCACTGGCTAGCTTGGATTATCCGGCCACTGGCTATAGTATTTTGTATGAATATGGTTTGTTTAAGCAGAAGATCGTGGATGGTCAGCAGATCGAACTGCCGGACAGCTGGATTGATTCTGGTGCAAGCTGGCTGATCGCAAGACCCAGCGAAAGTATCGAGATTCATTTTGGCGGTAAGGTAGAAGAGGTATGGCAGGATAACCAGATGCACATTGTTCATAAGGATTATGATCGTGTACTGGCTGTTCCCCATGACATGCTGATTAAGGGTTATAAGAACAGTACCGTAAATACCCTGCGTTTGTGGCAGGCTAAGAGTGCTCAGCACATCAATATGGGGCCGTTCAACGCCGGGGATTATCTGCGTGCTTCTGAAAGCCAGGTTATGGCAGAAGTTATTTCCAAGATCCTGTACCCTGAAGATAAGCATTGGGAAGGTAAGTCCCTGCGATTAAAGCAGCAGTATTTCTTCGTATCTGCTTCCATTCAGGAGATCATCCGCAAGCATATGGCCCGTTATGGCCGTCTGGACAACTTGCCGGATCATGTTGTAATTCAGATCAACGATACCCATCCGGCTATGGTTATTCCGGAAATGATGCGTATTATGCTGGACGAAAATGGTCTGACTTGGGATGCTGCCTGGAATATCACCTGCCGTACTGTAGCTTATACCAACCATACAGTTATGTCTGAGGCTCTGGAGCGTTGGCCCGAATCTCTGTTTAAGCAGATTCTGCCTCGTTTGCATCAGATTGTACTGGAAATCAACCGTCGTTTCTGTGATGATCTGTGGCACTATTATCCCGGTGATTGGGATAAGATCGCTGCAATGGCTATTGTTGCCTATGATGAAGTTCGTATGGCAAATCTGTCCATCGCCGGTTCTTTCTCTGTTAATGGTGTATCTGCACTGCATTCTCAGATTCTGCGGGACGATGTTTTCCGTGATTTCTATAATGTAGCTCCTGAGAAGTTCCAGAATGTAACCAACGGTATTGCTTATCGTCGTTGGGTAGGTCAAGGTAACCCAGGTTTGACCGCACTGTTGACCAAGTACATCGGCGAAGATTTCCTGAAGGATGCCAGCCAGCTGGCCAATTTCCGTCCCTATGCGGAGGATCCGGCTGTTCGTGCTGAATTCGCGCAGGTAAAGCGTGCCAATAAGGAGCGTCTGGCAGCTTATATTAAGGAACACAACGGTATTGATGTGGATATCAATTCTATCTTTGATGTACAGGCCAAGCGTCTGCATGAGTATAAGCGTCAGATGCTGAATATCATGCACATCCTGCGTCTGTATTTTGAGATCAAGGATAATCCGGATAAGGATATGGTTCCCAGAACCTTTATCTTCGGTGCAAAGGCAGCTCCTGGATATTATGCCGCTAAGCAGATTATCCGTCTGATCCATTCCATCGCAGATATGGTAAATACCGATCCTATTATCTCCAAGAAGATGAAGATAGTCTTCCTGGAAGACTATAAGGTAACCATCGCCGAGATGCTGATGCCTGCCGCCGATCTGTCTGAGCAGATCTCCGTTGCTGGCCGTGAGGCTTCCGGTACCGGTAATATGAAGTTTATGATGAACGGTGCTCTGACCATTGGTACAATGGACGGCGCAAACGTGGAGATTTATGAGGCTGTAGGGGAAGAGAATATGTTCCTGTTCGGTCTTCGTACTCCTGAAGTTAAGGCGTTGAAGGACAGCGGTTATAATCCGTTGACCTACTACCAGAACGATCCGTGGATCAGCCGTATCCTGAATGCTATGCAGCAGGGTATTGGCCGCAGCGGTGGTTCTTCTGTGGCATATCCTGACATCGTAAACAGCCTGATTGTGGGTAATGGTCCCGGAACAGCGGATCCTTACATGGTATTGGCTGACTTCGCTGATTACTGCAGGGCTCACGAAGAAGTGGATAAGCTGTACCGCAATCAGGAGGAGTGGAATCGTCGCGCTATGATCAACGTAGCCAACTCCAGTATCTTTGCTGCTGACCGTTCTATTCAGGATTACAGTGATCGTATTTGGCATCTGCGCAAGCTGAGTGACTAAGTAACGCATGAAATTCTCTTTTTCGCTCAAACTATTCCTGTAATGAATTTTACGGGAGGAATGAGTGTATGAGAAGATGGATGATCGTTGTGTTATTATTGATCAGCTGCACCTTAGGATGTAGCGATCAAAAAGCAACCCCCATATATAGTCAAGAAGAGACCCTGGTGGAAGGGGAGTCAGGTGAAGACCTGGAACCCCACACCGGGGCCTTGGCAATTTCTGAGTTAGGAACTTTGCCGGATCAGCAGGTGACTTGGGGGCCGGGCAGAGAAGTGGACGAGTTAAATCGTCCCACGGCCTGTATAAATCTGCAGGAGCAATATGCAAAATACGACGCTATGTTTTTAACACAAAGCAACGGAATTTGGCTGACCTTTGATGAAGGATATGAGAATGGTTATACAGCAGCCATTCTTGATACCTTAAAACAGGAGGAAGTATCAGCAGTTTTCTTTGTGACACTAGACTATGTTAAAAGTGAGCCGGAACTGGTACAGCGTATGATTGACGAGGGACATGTGGTAGGAAATCACACAGCCTATCATCCGAATATGACCCAGGTAACGCTGGAAAAGGCGGCTGAAAACATTCAAGTGCTTCATGATTATATGCTGGATGAGTTTGGTTACACGATGACCTTATTTCTCAATCCAGAGGGGGCTTTCAGCGAACAGGTTTTGGCACTGACCCAGTCCATGGGATACAAGTCGGTACTGTGGAGCTTTGCATATAATGATTGGAATGTGAATGCCCAGCCCAATCCAGATACAGCACTGCAAAAGCTGACGGAGGCGCTGCATCCTGGGGCTATTTATCTGCTCCATGCAGTCAGTCCTACCAATGCTCAGATTCTGAAAGATTGG
>JAFUJY010000160.1 GCA_017467985.1 Bacillota bacterium | reverse complement strand
ATATGAGTGCGAAACGAATTCCCTCAGCTGTAATTCACCGCCTTCCCAGGTATTATCGTTATTTGGGTGACTTGTTATCCAAGGGTATTACCAGAATTTCTTCCGGTGATTTGAGTCACAGAATGGGTGTGACAGCGTCTCAGATTCGTCAGGATCTGAATCATTTCGGCGGCTTTGGTCAGCAGGGATATGGTTATAATGTGGAACACCTGTATGCGGAGATCGGCAGGATCCTGGGTCAGGAACAGGAGTATCATGTGATTATTATCGGTGCCGGTAATTTGGGACAGGCTGTTGCCCATTATACCAATTTTGATAAAAGAGGTTATAAGGTCATGGCACTGTTTGATTCCAATCCCGAGTTGGCGGGTAAGACAGTGCGGGGCAGTCAGGTATATGATGTAAGTTATCTTTCCCAGTATCTGCGGGAGAATCCCACCGATATTGCAGTGTTGACCATCCCGAGAGCTGGAGCAGCCGAGGTTGCTCAGACATTAGTAGACGGCGGTATTCATGCCATCTGGAACTTTGCTTCCATCGATCTGCGGTTCCCTGAAAGTCAGGTCGTGGTGGAAAATGTCCATCTGTCAGACAGCTTGCGTGTATTGACATATCGAATGAAACAACTGCAGGAGCAGGACCAAGAATAAAGGAGAGAATAAGATGGAGAATATCGTTTATAAGAGTACCAGAGGTCATGGTGAGCCGGTGAGTGCTTCCTATGCCATTGTGCACGGAATCGCAGCGGATGGAGGATTGTTTGTTCCTCAGCAGCTGCCGGTGATGGATAAGGAACTGTCCGAACTGGTGGATATGAATTACCGTGAGCTGGCATATGAAGTGATGAAGCTGTACTTAACAGATTTTTCCGAAGATGAACTGAAGTACTGTATTGAACGTGCCTATGATGACAAGTTCGATACCAAGGCCATTGCGCCTATGGTGCATCCTAATGGTACTAATATTCTGGAACTGTTCCACGGTGCCACATTGGCATTTAAGGATATGGCCTTGTCCGTATTGCCTTATTTGATGACCACAGCCGCCCGCAAGCAGGATCTGGAAGAAGAAATCGTGATTTTGACCGCAACTTCCGGCGATACCGGTAAGGCAGCCCTGGAAGGCTTTGCCAATGTAAGCGGCGTTCGTATTATTGTATTTTATCCGAAGGATGGTGTCAGCACTATTCAGCGTCTGCAGATGGTAACCCAGCAGGGGGACAATACCCATGTAGTGGCCATGAAGGGTAATTTTGACGATGCCCAGCGCAGCGTTAAGGAAATCTTCACCAATCAGGATGAAGCGGTTCGCATGAAGAATGCAGGCTACATGTTCTCATCTGCCAACTCCATTAATATTGGTCGTTTGGTACCTCAGGTGGTATATTATTACTGGGCATATCTGCAGATGGTGCGTGACCGCAAGATTCAGCTGGGTGACAAGGTGAACTTCTGCGTGCCCACCGGTAACTTTGGTAATATTCTGGCAGCATATTATGCTAAGGCCATGGGCTTGCCTGTGGGTAAGCTGGTTTGTGCCTCCAACAGTAATAACGTACTGACGGACTTCTTCCATACCGGTCGTTATGATGCAAACCGTCAGTTCTATATTACCACCTCTCCCTCTATGGACATTCTGGTGTCCAGCAATCTGGAGCGTTTGATCTACCTGGTATGTAAGGAAGACGGTGCCCAGGTGCAGGAGCTGATGGATTCTCTGCGTCAGCGGGGCAGCTATACTTTGCCCATGGACAAGAGCGTTCTGGAAGAAGACTTCTGGGCTGAGTTTGCGGATGAATATGCCACCGACAATGCGATTCGTACCATATATCAAAAGAGTGGCTATGTGATGGATCCCCACACTGCAGTAGCTTACAGCGTGGCTGAGCGTTATCAGAATGAAACCGGCGACGATACTACTATGGTAATTGTTTCCACCGCCAGCCCCTATAAGTTCCCCACCAGTATTCTGCAGGCGGTAGAAGCCGAGGTGCCGGAGGATGAAAGCAGCCTGATGCAGAAGCTGAGCGAGATCAGTGGTACACCCATTCCCCAGCGGGTAAAGCAGGTATTAAATTCCCCCATTCGTCATCACAGAGTCTGCGAAAAGGAAAAGGCTCTGGCAGAGGTTCGGGGTATCTTAGGTTTATAATGAAAAAATCAGGCGGATCCTTGTGTCCGCCTTTTTTGAAACTTGGAGGAATTATGAAGAAGAGTGATTTTTATTATGATCTGCCGGAGGAGCTGATTGCCCAGGTACCCCTAACGGATCGTACTGCATCCCGTTTATTGGTGCTGGATCGGCAGACCGGGGCAGTCAAGCATCAGCAGTTTCGGGATCTGCTGCAGTTCTTAAAGCCCGGCGATTGTATGATTTTGAACGATACCAAGGTGTTGCCCGCAAGACTTTTGGGGGAACGGGAGGATTCCGGTACCCAGGTGGAGGTTCTGCTGTTGAAGCGGTGTCCCGAAGGCGCCTATGGAGAGGGCATGTGCTGGGAAGTTCTGGTGCGTCCCGGAAGAAGGGTACGTCCCGGTCATCGTCTAACCTTTGGTAATGGCCTTCTGAAGGCGGAAGTGCTGGAGATTATCGACGGCGGCAACCGTATCATCCGTTTTGAATTTGACGGCGTATTTGAAGAGATTCTGGACCAGCTGGGGGAGATGCCCCTGCCTCCTTATATCCATGAAAAACTGCAGGATCGGGATCGTTATCAGACGGTCTACGCCCGGGAAGAAGGGTCTGCTGCGGCACCCACCGCCGGACTGCATTTTACCCAGGAGTTATTGGAAGAGGTGCGCAGGCTGGGTGTGCAGGTTGGCTTTGTAACCCTGCATGTGGGCTTGGGAACCTTCCGCCCGGTAAAGGAAGATGACATTGAAGACCATGAGATGCATTCAGAGTTCTGCATTGTCAGTGAGGAAACGGCCCAGATGGTTAGGGACTGCAAGGCTCGGGGGGGCCGAGTGATTGCGGTGGGCACCACATCTTGCCGGACACTGGAGAGTATGGCTGGCGAAGATGGGCAGCTGCAGGCCGGAAGCAAGTCTACGGATATTTTTATCTTCCCCGGTTACAAGTTCAAGGTGATTGATGCATTGGTTACCAATTTCCACCTGCCAGAGTCCACCTTGATTATGCTGATCAGTGCCCTGGCCGGTCGGGAAAATGTCCTGGCTGCCTATGAAGAGGCTGTAAAAGAAAAATATCGGTTCTTTAGTTTCGGAGATGCAATGTTTATTGTTTAGTGCTCTAAAAAATTTACATATATAAAGGAGAAGGGACTATGAATAAAAAAGTTCTGGAAAATTACGAGAGACTTTGTGAAGGGATTGGACTGAAAGTCGATCCGGAAAGTGGTGTAATGTACGGTGTGGTGGAAGGATATACGGTAACGGTATTGGCTTTGGATGGCCGATATCCGTACCTGCTGACTGTGAGCATGTCTGCCAGAACTGAGGGGACAGTGTTGACGAGTGCAGAGCTCAAAGAAGCAAACAAATCCTGTGCCGGAATGAAAAGCTTAGTTTGTGAGCAGCAGTATGTGTTCCGGGCCATGGTTAAGAACAATGGTAATCAGGAAAAGCTGGCACAGAACCTGAAGGAGACTGTACAGGCATTAACCGGTCTGTTGAAGGGGCATGGATATGTGAATTGCTGTCAGGCCAGCGGTAAAATGGGCGAAACCTCTGCTTGCTTTGTAAAGCAGACCTGTATGCTGTTGTGTGATGAGGTTTATGCACAGACAGCCCAGTCTATTAACATGCAGCAGGAAGAAAAGACCCAGAAAAAAGAAAATGTACTGGCAGGTGCAGCGGGAGCATTGATCGGAGCGCTGATTGGCGGTGCTGCGATCGTGTTAATTTCCCAGTTGTGTTATATTGCAGCTATTTCCGGTATTATAATGGGTATATTTACCCTTAAGGGTTATGAATTGCTGGGAGGCAAGTTGTCCACAAAGGGTATTGTGGTTAGTCTCGTTTTTCTGGTTCTGGTGCCTTGGTTTGCAGATATGATTGATTGGGCGATTGTAATTGCTCGTGAGCTGGAAGTGGATTTCTTCCTGGCATTCCAGAACGTGATACCGGTTTTGGAAGCTAGTGAGATGATGAGCGACTATATCGGTAATTTGGCAAAATTGTATCTGTTCACCGCAATTGGTGCAGTTCCTACCATTTATCAGAACGTAAAAAATCAGAAAATGGCCGGTCGGATATACAAGATTGGTGAATAAAAAGTTATGAAAATAACGAGGGCAACCTCGTTATTTTTGTTTAAAAAATAAAAACTGAAAAAAGTTTGGCTTTTTATTTTAAAAGTATTGACAACAGATGGAATCAGTAATCCTTCACAGATACATTTTCCTTCATCATTAACGAAACTAACATTAGAATCAACACCAAATATCTATTGTACACCATATATTAAACAATTAAAAATACGTTTATCACAACCAAATGAATGTAATCTTCATATCTATACAAATTTATGTAAATTACAACTTGATGGAATATTTCATCAATTGATAATACCAACAACAATTACAAAATTAAAATTATCATCAGTAAAATGTGATCAATTACTCAATTTTGAATATGTTTCATTACATGAATTAAAAATAGTTGATTGTTATCCATTGACTCTTTATCTTCCTAAAACAATGAAAATTCTTGAAATTGAAAAATCAAATGTTGTTTTAAAGAATGCAAAAAATATTCAATTACATTCATTTTCAGTGTATGAATGTGATGTTATTGAATTAGATGCTATTTTCCAATCAATTGAAATTCAACATATTTTTAATAGAATAAATAAAACACCAATTGTTTTAAACACCAATGGAATAAGTAAAGTTCATATGACTTCATCAGAAAATGATGAAAAGAATGAAAAAGAAGATTTTGATGAAAAAGATCATTTGTCTGATAATTTTGTTGAAATGAAAATGTATTGTAAAATTTACAATAATTTACAATGACTGAATT
>JAFUJY010000159.1 GCA_017467985.1 Bacillota bacterium | reverse complement strand
CTGACTACTCCCCTGAGATCTTTTTTATTATAAACAATCTGGGGCTTTTTGTCAATCCCCTTTACGGACAAAATCGACGCAGCCGCAGACTCAAACCTGCAGCTAATCCAATTTTGAGCAAATCTCCCGGAATAAAAGGCCATATGCAATACGCAAGAGAGGCTGCCAGTGAACTGCCGCTTACGATCATAAACCAGCCGGTTCCTAATATATAACATAAGACCGTCCCTATAACCATACTGATACTTATCTTCCAAAAGCCCATGCCCCAATATCGTCGTCCAATTCCCGTGACCACTGCCACAACAAAATATCCCACAGCATATCCACCGGTAGGACCCACCAATGTTCCCAAACCGCCACGCAAACCTGCTAACACCGGGACTCCCACCATTGCCATTATTAGATATACCAAGGTGCTTATCCCACCATACAGTGGTCCCAACAGCGCTCCCGCCAAATACACTGCAAATAGAGCCAGGTTCACAGGCACATAGGGCGTGGGAACCTGAATCTGAGCACATACTGCAATCAGTGCTGCAAAAAAAGAACACAGCACCAACATGCGACTTTTTCTTTGCATAAAATTACGCTTCCGTCTCCAGTTCACCGATATTCTGTAGGGTAACCATGGGCTTTACCGTAGACTTTTCCAAATCCTCCAAGGTAGTCTCTCCGGACAATACCAAGACAGATGCTGCTCCATTATTTGCACCCAATGCGATATCGGTATACAGACGATCGCCTACTGCCACCATATCCTCACGACTGATGCCCGTTTTGGCCTCCAGAATTTCCAGTACTTCCACATGGGGCTTGCCCGTAAAACGAGGCTTTACTCCTGTGGATGCGGTAATCAGTGCACACATTGCGCCCGCATCCGGCATAAAACCATACTCCGTAGGACAATTGATGTCCTCATGGGTACACAGGAACTCCGCACCATTACGCAGATAATGACAGGCACGATCCAGCTTTTCATATGTTAGTGTAGTATCAAAACCTAACAACACAATGTCCGGATTCTCCTGCACCAGAGGGATACCCGCCTCCTCAAAACTCTTAACCAAGTCTGGAGTTCCCAGCAAATATACAGTCTTGCCACTGCGATGGGTCTTCAGAAAATGAATCATTACATCGCCGGATGTAACAATATCTTCCCGAGTCGCCGCGATCCCCATATTGTTCAGACGCTGAACATAAGTCTGAGGGGACCGGGAAGAATTATTGGTAAAAAAGATATACTGTTTTCCATGCGCCTTTACTCTTTCCAAAAAAGGAATGGTTTCAGGAAACAGACGGGACCCCAAATAAATTGTCCCGTCCATATCCAGCACATATAATTTTTTGTTCTTCAGTGCTTCCATATTGACTCCTTAAAAAGCATTCTGTGTGGCCACAATATTCACGCCGTTACCGTCAATATCTGCCAGCAAAACATCACCGATAAGTACCGGACGCTCTGCTACAATCTCATGAATCTGTTTCAGGTATTGATCAATGTTCTTCTTGGACAGCGGAGCATCGGACTTGATGGGCAGTACGCCTCCATCGACCAAAGCCACTGTTGTGGTAATAGTGCGCTTGGGATCGGTTACTTCTGCACGAGCATAACGCTCACCTCTGGCACAAGTATTTCCGGTGATTTTTACAATTTGCTCTCCGTCCAATTCTACCATTACATGACAGCCCATCGGGCAGCTTGTACAGATGATTTCACGTTCCATACCCTTACGCCTCCTCAAGTTCAATCGTCAATGTCTGATCCTTATGTTCTGCCAGCAATTTTGCCGTCAGCTTTACGGTTTCCATTTCACCGGGAGCCACTCTGGGACGCTTCTTAGCCTGCAGCACCTGGTCTCCAGCCTTTACAACCACCTTTACTGCCTGATGCACATCCGTAACACGGAAGAAAACGGTTGTCTCCTCTTCTGCACAGATACGCTGGGGAAGCGTATAACGCACACCCTTACCAGGCTTTACAGTAATATGGCAATCATCCTTTGCACCACCCGCCTGCAGGAATGCAGCAGCGCCTCTGCCGGCGATCTCAGACTCTTCAGATACATAGTCAACCAAATCATGTACATGCAAAACATTACCACAGGCAAAAATACCGGGAACTTCTGTCATACGGCGTTGGTCTACCAATGCACCGGAGGTCATACGATCCAGCGGGACATCCGCCTTCTTGGTCAGCTCATTTTCAGGCAGCAGACCAACGGACAACAGTACCGTATCGCACTCCACAAACCGAGCTGTTTCCATCATGGGCTGACGCTTCTCATCCACCTGGGCAATGGTTACACCAGTCACACGCTCTTTGCCGTGAACTTCCACAATCGTATGGCTCAGCAGCAGCGGAATATCATTATCCTGCAGACACTGTACAATATTACGGGTCAAACCGCCGGAATAAGGCATCAGCTCCAGCACCATCTTCACTTCGGCGCCCTCCCAGGTCATACGACGGGCCATAATCAGACCGATATCACCGGAACCCAGAATTACAACCTTCTTACCGGGCATATACCCCATAATGTTAATGAATCTCTGCGCAGTTCCGGCGGTATAAATACCCGCAGGACGGGTACCTGCGGTATTCAGAGCACCACGAGGTCTCTCACGACATCCCATGGCCAGAATAATGGCACCGGCCTGAATCTGGAACACACCTTCTTCAGAATTCATTGCAGTAATCACTCTGTCGCTGGTAATATCCAGTACCATCGTATTTAAACGGAAAGGAATCTCCCGGGCGCGCAGTTCTTTTTCAAAACGCCATGCATATTCCGGTCCAGTCAATTCTTCTTTAAAGCGATGCAGACCAAACCCATTATGGATACATTGCTCCAAAATACCACCTAAACGATGGTCTCTCTCCAACACAAGAATATCCTTTACACCGGCATCATAGGCAGCTACTGCTGCTCCCATACCTGCCGGGCCGCCGCCAATGACAACAAGATCAATCTTTCTCATGGCTCTGCTCCTCTCTGGTTCTTCCCACATTCATATAGGAACCACCACCGAATTTTGTCACCTGCTCCATGGGGATCTGCATTTCTTTTGCCAGGATCTCGGTTACCATGGGACCACAGAAACCACCCTGACAACGTCCCATACCCGCACGGGTACGGCGCTTTACGCCATCAATATCTCTGGCCGGCGGATTCTGACGGATTGCATCCACAATCTCGCCTTCACTAATACTCTCGCATCGACAAATAATATGACCATACAAGGGATTCTTACGGATCATTTCATTCTTTTCTTCAATGCTCATCTTAGAGAAATCATGCAGGGCAGGGCGAATAGGATTAAAATCAGCCTTCTCCACCAACTCCAGCCCCTGCTTGGCCATACCATTTACAAGATACTTAGCAATCGCAGGAGCACTGGACAATCCGGGAGACTCAATACCTGCAGCATTCCAGAAGCCCTTCATAGGACTGGTCAGGATAAAATCACCTGTACTGCCCACAGCACGCAGACCGGCAAACGCAGTGATTACTCCACGCAGATTTACACTGGGTACAACCTTCAGAGCATTGGTCTGTACCATCTGCAGGCCCTCTGCAGTCGTTGCCATATCCTCTCGATCTTCCTGATTCTCAGCCGTGGGACCCAGCAGCAGATTTTGATCCACGGTGGGACTCACCAAAATACCCTTACCCAACTCATTAGGTACATTAAACAGTGTATGAGTGATGGAGCCTACACAATCATGATCCAGCAGCATGTACTGACCCTTACGTGGATACAGACTAAAGGAAGTATCACCTACCATAGCTGCCACATGATCCGCATACATACCGGCGGCATTCACAACAAAGCGTGCCTGTACTTTTTCGGTGCCGTTACTGATTTCGTAAGCATCATCCTTCTTTTCGATAGATGTTACTTTATACTCTACTTTCAACTCCACACCATTATCCATAGCATTGCCGATGGAAGCAATGTTCAGTTCGTATGGGCAGACGATTGCCCCAGTAGGTGCGTAAAGCGCACCAACAGCTTCTTCCGATATCGCCGGCTCCATTTTACGAAGTTCTTCTTGACCAATGACTTCAAGACCCCGTACGCCATTCTTTTGACCTCGATCATACAGTTCACGCACCTTTTCCATGTCCTGAGGACGATATGCCACAACCAAAGAACCATTACGCTGATACTTAACGCCCAGCTCACGGCACACTTCTTCCATGGCTTCTGATCCTGCCACATTTAACTTAGCCTTCAAAGTTCCTACTACTGCATCAAAACCAGCATGCACAATTGCGCTATTCGCCTTAGTTGTTCCCATGGCTACATCATGAGCGCCTTCCAATACGACAACGGATAACTGATATCGGGCTAGTTCTCGGGCAACCATGCTGCCGATCACACCGGCACCGATAATCGCAACATCATACACTGTCAATTCCTCCAATTTTTGTAATTTAATTTATTTATTCAGGTATCAGAAGGGATCTGAATAAATACAGATCCCTCCCGACACAAAAATTACTCAAACAGACTCTTCGTTACATTGACTACATTCTCAACGGTGTAGCCATAATTCTTAAATACAGTACCTGCAGGTCCGCACTGCCCAAAGGTATCCATAGCAATCATCTTGCCTTCCAGACCGATATACTGATACCAACCGAAGGAACAAGCAGCCTCTACAGCTACTCTCTTTCTCACTGCCAAGGGCAATACACTCTCTTTGTACTCTGCGCTCTGGGCATTGAACAGTTCGAAGGAAGGAATGCTGACTACGCGGGCGTCAATTCCCTGAGCCTGCAGCTCATCATAAGCCTTATAAATCAGCTCTACTTCAGAACCGGAAGCCATCAGAATCACATCAGGAGTTTCCTTCTTAGAATCTCTCAGAATATATCCACCCTTCACCGCATTCTTACCAGTTTCAGGCAGCTGCGCCAGATTCTGACGGGTCAAAACCATTGCAGTGGGACCATTGTGTTCGATTGCATAGGCATATGCAGCAGCAGTCTCACTATAATCTGCAGGACGCATTACGGTCATGCCGGGGATAGAACGCAGCGCTGCCAACTGCTCAATGGGCTGATGGGTAGGACCATCTTCGCCAACACCAATACTATCATGGGTCAGCACATAAATTACACGCTGCTTCATCAGAGAAGACAGACGAATACTGTGCTTCATATAGTCAGAGAATACGAAGAAGGTTGCGCAATAGGGCAGCAAACCACCATGCAGTGCCACACCATTAATAATTGCAGCCATTGCATGCTCTCTGACACCAAAGTGCAGATTGGAACCAGCGTAGTTATCTGCTGAAAAGTCACTTCTCTCCTTCATGATGGTCAGAGTGGACGGAGCCAAGTCCGCAGAGCCACCAAACATATTGGGCAGCTTAGCAGCCAACTTATTAATGATCTCACCGGAAGTTGCACGGGTTGCCAGTGCCTTCTCAGGCTTTACCCACAATTCTTCATCTTCCCAAGCGTTGTAACCATTGCCTTCGAAATACTCCTTCCAAAGCTTTG
>JAFUJY010000158.1 GCA_017467985.1 Bacillota bacterium | reverse complement strand
TGTGATTGAATCTTATTTTACGGAAAATCCTCAGATGTATAAGGGCATACATTTGGAAAAGATTGATACGACAATGTATGATGGGGAGTATTGTTTGATGGAGTGGTTTGTACCATGCCAGCATGTTGATAAAAAAAGTTCATTATAATGTAAAAGAAATAGATATAATAGTTTTAGGCGTTGCTGGGGAGGAGATTGGAAATGAATATATCTATTTTTAATGAGACAATGGTGGATTGGAGCTGGCAGGAGCTGGAAGCAAGGAAAGGAAACACGGTTTTATTGCCGTTGGGCGTGATTGAGGAACATGGGCCGCATTTACCTTTGGGCAGTGATATTTATTTTAGTTATGGTATTTGCCAGAGGATCCAGCAGGAGGTGGAGCGGTTAGGCGGCAGCTGTGTGATTGCGCCGCCTATGTTTTGGGGTATCAATTATTGTACAGGAGGGTTTCCGGGGTCTTTTTCCCTGCGGCCGGAGACAATGAAGATGCTGCTGGCAGATATTTTTGCGGATTTTAAGAGATTTGGGTTTAACAGGGTGATCTGCGTGAATGAACATGGAGATCCCCTGCACATTCAGACGATTTTGGAATCGGTTCAAGAAGCAAACCAAAAGGGGATGAGGGTGCAGCTGTTGATGGAACCCTATGAGTTAAAGGATTATGGGGTGACGGACCTGGATTGTGTACTGGTGGATGAAGCGGAGTATCCACCGGAACTTTTTGGTGAAGGGGAAGGGCTCGATATCCATGCAGGAGCCTATGAGACGGCGGCTTTATATGGATTGTATCCTGAGATGATCAAAGAGACAGATGGCTTGCCGGATTATTCACTGAATCGAGAGACCATTCGGACATGGATGGGCGGCGGAGAAAGTGTGAAAACAGTTGTTCCTTTGGGATATGCGGGCAATCCTGCGCACTGGCAGGGCATGAAAGAAAAGGTGAAGGGTATTTTTGAGATTTTGTGTCAGTTTGTAGCCCAGAAGATTGTGGAGGGTGACAATGAAAGAGCTTAAACAGCAATTGGCGGAAGAATATGGTCTGGATGTGCAGGAGATGTGCCCCATGAGTACCGGAGTGGGCGGTGACACTTTTATGGTGGAGAGTCTGCAGGGAAAGTTCATATATAAAATCGCAGATATGAATGAGATGAACCATCCGGAAGCGGAACCGGAGTTGTGCGACTTTTTACGGAAAAGGGGACTGCCGGTATCTATCTTTTTGAAAAATAAGCGGGGAGAATTTATCACATGGCAGGGACAGAGGATTTGCCATGTTCAGAAGTTCCTGGAAGGACGCACCTTTGGGGCGCATCAGGCACCACCATGGTTGATGGAAGAGATGCCGGTTTTCCTGGCAAGGGTCCACCGAGAATTAAGGGAGTATAAGGCGCTTCCCCAAGGAATTGGTCATGATTTTTTTAAGTTCATGACACCGGAAAGGGCTAAGAAGTCGTATTTGCGATCTTATGAAAGGGAGGATCGGCCGGAGATCAAAGAAGAACTGGAGTTTAGGGTTCATTTTCTGGAGAAAATTGCCAATTGGACCTTTGATGCCAGCAGGTTGACGTATTGTAATTCTCATGGGGATTATACAATTCATCAGGTGATTTGTGGGGATAACAAAATCAATGGAGTGATTGACTGGACAAGTGCCTGCGCTCAGCCGGTGCTTTGGGAAATTACCAGATCCTTCTTTGGTGCAGAACCTTCGTGCATGGATGGCAGCTTTGATGAAGGGAAGTTCAACCAATATGTGAAGGCCTATGAGAGTATTATGCCGCTGAATACCTATGATCGGGCACAGCTTTTGAAGGTATATATCTACCAGCTTGCAGTGTGTGATTATTATAGTCAGTATTTGAGTGTGGAAGGGGCGAAGAAGGAGGAGTATTTGCAGCAGGCCCGGTTTGGAACAAAAATTTTGAAAAATTGTGGAATTGTGTAGGAGATTATTTTAGTACCAGCGTTAATCTAAATGTAGGGCCAAGCGGTTTTGCGTAAGTAGGATGACTTCCTTTTAAAAACCGGTTAAGTTTTTTTTCGCAGAAGCTTGTCATCGAATAGCTTGGCTTGAAAGACAGGTGGCATGGGCTGGTGTAGGGCTGGTTCATGCCATTTGTTGACGAAAAAGAAAGGAGAATGGGGAAATGAAAATTGATAGCTTTAGAGGGGAATATTATTTTTTGAGTAATTTTTATGAGGCACCGGTACAGTACGGGCAGTGGACATACCGAAATAATGAAGCAGCGTTTCAGGCGCAAAAGTGTATGACCGAAGGGGAAAAGGAACAGTTTACACAGTTACCTTCTAACAAGGCCAAACATTTGGGACGGCGGGTACAGCTGCGGCCGGACTGGGAAGAGGTCAAGGTGGGGATCATGGAAGAAGTGGTGAGGGCCAAGTTCAGTCAGAATCCGGAGCTGAAGGAACAGCTGCTGGCAACAGGAGAGACTGAACTGATAGAGGGCAATACCTGGAACGATACTTTTTGGGGTGTGAGTGCCAGAAGTGGTAGGGGGCAAAATCATCTGGGAAAGATTTTGATGAAAATAAGAAAAGAATTTAAAAACATTTAGGAG
>JAFUJY010000022.1 GCA_017467985.1 Bacillota bacterium | reverse complement strand
TCCTCCGCCAACATCCAATATGTAAAATGGGACTATAACCGGCACATCAGCGACATGTATTCCCCGACCCTGAAAAATCAAGGGGAATTCTTCCACCGTTATATTCTGGGACTGTACGAAGTTCTGCGGCGCATTTTCATAGAAAAACACCCCAAGGTTTTACTGGAAAGCTGTTCTTCCGGCGGAAATCGCTTTGACCTGGGCATGCTGTGCTACTCACCTCAGATTTGGACATCCGACGACACGGATGCGGGTGAACGCCTGGATATCCAGCGGGGTATGTATTGTTTCTACCCGCCCTCCACTATTTCCTGTCATGTATCCATGACGCCCAACCAGCAGACCCTGCGCAGCGCCCCCTTGTCCACACGATTTAACGTGGCGGCCTTTGGCGTGCTGGGGTACGAGCTGGATTTTGGCGAGCTGACACCGGATGAGCGCCGGCAAATCAAAGAGCAAATTGCTTTTTACAAAGCCCACCGCCACACCTTCCAGTATGGTCGGATTGTGCGTAACACCCTGGCCGACGGCACCCGGGAGACCTGGCAGATGTCCTGCGAGGATGAAATCATCGCCGGCATCTACAATCTTTCTTATCATACCAGCCCGGGGCGGGACTTTCTGCCCATCTATGATGCCCAAAAGGGCAAGCGCTATACCATGGATTCCGTCAAGCAGTCCCTGCGGATCAGCCGCTTCGGGTCATTGATTAAACACGTGGTGCCCATTACTCTAAAGGCCGACGGTTTTATCATGCGCACCGTGGATAAATTCTACGCCATGACCGATGGTCAGGAACATTATGAATGTTCCGGCGAGGCGCTGCAGTCCGGCATCCCACTGGCCATGCAGTACAGCGGCACCGGTTACAACCCCACCATTCGGGTTTTGGGTGATTGGGGCAGTACTTTATATCTCATTAAGGAGGAAAAATAAATGAATCGCAACAAATATTGTTTTGGTTTGGGAACCATCGGCCGGGACGCCATGTACTCCCTGGTCAGCATGTATTTTATTACTCATCTGACAGAAGTGGTGGGATTGTCCGATGCAGAACTGGCCATCATCGGCGGTTTACTGGTGGTATTCCGAGTATTTGATGCATTAAATGACCCCATCATGGGCACCATCGTGGATAACACCAAAACCAAATGGGGTAAATTCAAGCCCTGGATTGTATTTGGCGCCATCACTTCCGGTATCCTGACCATTTTACTGTTCAGTGACCTGGGACTCTCCGGTGGTTGGTATATCACATTTATTGCAGTAATATATTTTCTGTGGAGTATTGCCTTTACCACCAACGACCTTTCTTATTGGTCACTGATGCCCGCCATTTCCAAGGATCAAAAGGTCCGTGAAGGCATCGGCGCCATCGCCCGTATCTGTGCCAATATCGGTATGTTTTCCGTGGTTGTTCTCTACACCATGGTGCCGGATCTGTTCGGCATGGGTGCAAAAAAGAGCTATTTTGTCTTTACTGTCATCATCGTCGTAATCATGTGGATCTTCCAGCTGGTGACGGTTCTGGGTGTTAAAGAAGACCGCTCTTACCTGGAAAAACAGGAGCGTACTACTCTGGGGGGCATGGTTAAGGCCTTGGTGAAAAACGACCAGCTGATGATCACTGCCCTCGCCATGGCTCTGTTCATGATCGGCTACTGTACTACCACTTCCTTTGGCGTATATTACTTTAAGTATGCTTATAAAAATGAAGGTACATATATGGTCTTTGCGGCGGTACTGGGTGTGGCACAGTTGACAGCCCTGTCCGTTTTCCCGCTGTTTAGTAAGCGTTTTAACCGTAAGCAGCTGTATACCGGCTCCATGATCGCCGTTGTGGCCGCCTATATTCTGTTCTTCTTCTCCTTTGAGAAACTGCCCCTGATCGTCATTGCCGGTCTGATTCTGTTTTTTGCCCAGGCATTTATTCAGCTGCTCATGCTGCTGTTTCTGGCAGATGCGGTAGAATATGGCGAATGGAAGCTGGGTAAGCGAAATGAATCTGTCAGTTTCGCGGTGCAGCCCTTTATCAACCAGCTGGGCGGCGCTATCGGTACCGGTGTGGTTACCATCACTCTGATTATTTCCGGTATCAACCCCATTTCCCAAAAGATCACCGAACTGGAAGCCGCCGGCGCGGCTCAGGCTGAAATTGACGCCCTGATCAACTCCGTCACCGGTTCCCCCATCTGGATCATGAAGATCGCCATGATGATCCTGCCACTGATCTGCATCGTGGCGGGTTTCACCATCTATTACAAAAAATTCAAAATTGACGAGAAGATGTACGCCCAGATCATAGCTGATCTGGAGAAAGGAAAAACTCCATGAAATATAACCTAAAGGAAGGCTTGCTCTTGGGTACTGCCACTGCCGCCACCCAGATCGAAGGCGGTGATACCAATAATAACTGGGCCCGCTTTGCCGCCGAAGGCAAGGTTATGGACGGCACCTCTCCCCTCAATGCGGACGATCATTACCGCCGCTGGAAAGAAGATATCGACCTGATGTCCGAAATGGGCATGCAGATCTACCGTTTTGGTATTGAATGGAGCCGCATCGAGCCCCAGCAGGGCGAGTACAATTTCGAAGCCATCAATCATTATCGGGAAGAGATCCAGTACATGATTGATAAGGGGATCCGTCCTTTGCTGACCATTCATCACTTCACCAATCCCTTATGGTTTGAGGACATGGGCGGTTTCACCCATCCGGATGCTCCGGATATTTTCATGACCTTCGTAAAAAAAGTGGTGGCCTATTATGGTGACCTGGTCAGCGATTATATCACCATCAATGAACCCAATGTGTATGCCACCAACAGCCTGTTTTACGGCATTTGGCCCCCGGAGAAAAAGTCCATCATGGCTTTGATTCGGGCCTACTCCAATATGACCGCCTGCCACATCCGGGCTTATCGCTACATTCATAGGAAGCGGGCAAAAATGGGCTATGATGATACCTGTGTAAGTTTCGCCAATCATCTGCGGGTATTTGAACCGAAGAATCCCAAAAATCCCATTCATAGCTTTTTTGCCAAGTTGACGGACTGGCTTTTCCAGGGTGCCCTGACCAAGTCCATGATGACCGGTCAGTGTGTTTTCCCGGTGCTGCCCCGCAAAGGTGTACGCAAGGGGAAATACTATGACTTTATCGGCATCAATTATTATTCCCGCAGTACCATCACCACCTTGGCGGATGGTGTCCGGGAAGACTGCCACAAGAACGACCTGGGCTGGGAGATCTATCATGAAGGACTGCTGCAGCTGGCCAATGAACTGTACGACAAGTACGAGGCGCCCATTTTTGTCACTGAGAACGGAACCTGCGACAATAACGACACCTTCCGTCCCCTGTTTATTTATGATCAGCTAAAACTGATCAGTGAAGTACCCAATCACATCGCACGATATTATCACTGGAGTTTTACCGACAACTTTGAATGGAAGG
>JAFUJY010000157.1 GCA_017467985.1 Bacillota bacterium | reverse complement strand
ATGTTTTGGAGTTCGAAGGTAAAGAAATTATTGTTGTAGAAGTTCCACGGGCGGAAAGAGTAGATAAACCTATATATGTGGGAGTAGATATGTTTCGTGGGTCTTTTAGACGAAATGGTGAAGGGGATTATCATTGTACAAAAGAGTCCGTTTTAGCAATGGTGCGTGATCAGGTAGATGGTGGAATTGATGGTAAAGTGCTGGAGAATTTCTTGCTAACGGACTTAAATGAAGACTCTGTCCGGCATTATAGAAATATGTTTAGAAATGTAAAACCAACGCATGTTTGGAATAAATTGCCCGATGAGTCTTTTTTGGTTAAAATAGGAGCGGCAAAGCGAGGCAATGATGGACAGCCCCATCCGACCTTAGCAGGATTATTGTTTTTTGCAGACTTTATTACGATTACAGATGAGTGTCCTAATTTCTTTCTGGATTATAGAGAGCGTAAAGCTGCAAATGCTCGTTGGTCAGATAGAGTATGTTCTGGTGATGCAGATTGGAGTGGCAATATTTTTGACTTTTATTTTCGCATCATTGATAAACTTACTGCTGATGTTAAGAGGCCATTCCAGCTAAATGAGCGGTTGTTGCGGGTAGATGATACTCCTATTCATAAAGCCATTCGAGAGGCGTTGGCCAATGCCCTGATTCATGCGGATTATTATGGGCGTCGTGGTGTTGTAATTGATAAAGAGTTTCAAAAGATTACGATATCTAATCCTGGAACATTTCGCATTAGCATTGAAGAGGCGGTAGCCGGGGGAATCAGTGATGCACGTAACAGCAAAATATTTAATATGTTTTCTCTCATTGATGTTGGCGAGAGGTCGGGATCAGGAGTCTGTGATTTGTTTAATACATGGCAAGAGAATAGCCTATCTTCTCCAAGTATTACAGAAATGATGGATCCAGATCGAGTGACGATGGTGTTGTTTTTGGAAAGTGGCACACTCGAGGACAGAAATGGCACACTCGAGGACGGAAATGGCACACTCGAGGACGGAAATGGCACACTCGAGGACGGAAATGGCATACTCGAGAACGTTGGGCTGGTTGCGAAAGAGATGATAGTTTATCAGGAGATTAAAAGGAATCCGCAAATAACAATCGCTGAGCTTATGAGTTTTGCAAATATCAGTAGGAGAACATTATTTAGAATATTACAAATGCTAAAAGAAAAAGGCTTCATACGTAAGGCCGGCTCACAGCGCAGTGAGTGGCTCATATTGAAGTAAAATAATAACTAGGTCATACACAGCCCAACTAACTCATATTTTTATTGAAATGATGTAGTTAGCGTATGTATGACCTAGTTGTTTTTTAAGGGGTTACTTCCGATTCAGCTTGGCAGCTTTGCAGAACAGTATGAATCCGATGACAAACAGTACAGAGATGGCGGCGACACCCGCATTGGTCACGTTAGTAATCTGAGCTACAGCGCCTACCAGCATGGTACCCATAAAGGATGCGCCTTTACCGCAGATGTCATAGATGCCGAAGTATTCGCCGGATTTTTCGGCGGGGATGATCTTGGCGAAGTAGGAACGGGAGAGAGCCTGAATGGCGCCCTGGAACATCCCCACCAGCACGGCCAGGAACCAGAACTCCCATTGCTGATCCAGCTGGATGGCGAAGAGGGCGATGCAGGTATAGGCAATAATACAAATCTTTATTAGTTTATCAGTCTCATACTTCTTGGAGAACTTGGAGAAGATCAATGCGCAGGGGAAGGCAACCAACTGGGTAACCAGCAGAGCAATCAGCAGGCCGGAAGAGTCCAGTCCCAGCGCACTTCCGTAGGCAGTGGCCATTTCGATAATGGTGTACACACCATCGATAAAGAAGAAGAAGGACAGCAGATACAGGAAAATATTCTTTTGACCCTTAATGTCCCGTAAAGTATTTGCCAGACGCTTAAAGCTGCTGCGTACCGGATGCTTGGGCAGTTCTGCGAAGTTGGTTTGCTTATAATTCTTCAGCAGGGGCAGGGTCACCAGAGCCCACCAGAGTGCATTGAGCAGGAAGGCAATGGTCATGGCGCCGCTCATGGTCAAACCAAAGCTGTCATACATCAGTACAAATACCAGAGAAATCACGAAGGGGATGCAGCTGCCAATATATCCCCAGGCGTAACCGTGGGAAGAAACCGTATCCATCCGTTCGGAATCAGTGATATCCACCAGCATGGAGTCGTAGAAAATCAAGCTGGCATTGTAACCCACCTTGGCGATAACGAAGACAGCCAGGAAGAGGATCCAGGAGGTGGGAAGGGAGAGAGCTGCGCAGCCCAGAACACCTACCATCATACTTAGGGTGAATAATGGCTTTTTATAATTCTTGGTGTCGGCGATGGAACCTAGAATGGGACCGATCAGGGCCACAATGATGGTGGCCACAGAGGCAGCGTAGCCCCAGTAGGCCAGGTAGTCCACTTCAGAGATGCCGGCACTGCTGGCCAGATGATTAAAATAAATGGGGATAATAGTGGAAACCAGCATGATAAATGCGGAATTGCCCACATCGTAAAGAATCCAGTACTTTTCCAGTTTGGTCAGTTTGATATTGCTCATAGGTTAAGGTCTCCTTTAGCCAAAATTTCGGTTAAACCGTTCTGATAATTGGGTCCGATGCTGTACACACTCATCCAGCTCTTTGATGAGTCGTACCGCCAGGGGGACCGACTTGACCAGAAAAGTGGAAAGGACATCGTTGGTTTCAAGGCACTTGGGTTCATCCTCCGGGCGATGGATCATGGCCTGGTAGTCATCCTTACCCAGCAGGTGCAGGACAAAGTCCAGAACCTTTCGCTTGATGGGGCAGGGAGCCACAAAGAGAGCTTGGATTAACTTTTGCCAGTACAAGGCTTCACGGATGCTCTTTTTCTTTACCGGCAGGAAGGGCGCAATAGCGGCAGCCACATGGGTATGTACCAGTTGAGACAGCTTGTAACCCACCGGATCATGGCCGTCCAGGTCCTGCAGATATTTATCCAGCTCTGCCTCTATGGCGATATGGCTCACCCCGGTCTTTTCGATCATACGAGCGATGTAGGGATGGCATTCGCTATCCAAGGTAAAGTGACAGACAAAACCAAGTAAATAGGCGTATTGGGCGCTGTTTGGAGCCTTGTGGCGGCGAACCAGACCGGCTCCCCGGCAGAAGAAGTAACGGGCGGGGTAATCGTGCAGACGATAGCCAAATTTAGAAATGGAATTGCCGGAATAGGGACGGTAGAAGAAGAGAATATCCGGCCCCTGCAGTCCCATCTCAAAGGCATCTCGGTGGTTGTAGACAATACGGCGAAGGTCATCGGGCAGACGGGTGATGACTTCTTGACCGAAAGAGTAATGAGCATAAATTGCAGGCATAGGGACCTCCTTTTAGAAGATGCTGCCGCACTCTTTTAAGATGGCCAGCAAATCAGGACGATAGTGGGGGTGATTGGGGTCAAAGCTATTGATGACAACACCCATATAGCCACCCTTAGAGGTGGAGTGAATAAACAGATCGCCGCCCAGGCTCATGGCGATGTGACCGGGGAAATAAAACAAGTCACCGGGCTTCATATCCTTGCGGTCGATGGGATGTACCGGAAAGCCTTCACGAATAGATGCATCTCGGTAGATCAGCACGCCGTTTTGCATATAAGCGGTGGAACACAGGCCGGAACAGTCGATGCCCAATGTAGTTTTGCCGCCCCAGCGATACTGGGTGCCCAAATATTCTTTGGCAGTAGCTACCACGTTGGCACGGAAGGTTTCCTCGTCTAACTCAGCAATGTTGACAGGAGCCACGTAGGGCATGAGGAAATGCTCGCGAAGATAACCGATGCGGCCGTCCAGCAGCTTCACCGATACCCAGCCGGAAGCATCCCCTTCTACGGGGCCGATGAGCTGCAGTCGGGCACCACGGGTCAGGCTGATGAGGGGCAGGGCCTGAATCTTGGGGGCGGATAAAATGTCCGCATAGGGATGGGCCAGCCAGTGCTGGGCGTTTTGCTCCCACTGGTCAGTTTCTGCGCTGGCAGGGTAGAGGTCGGTGGAGGTGACCCAGCCCTCATAACGGTAGTGGGTACGAATCAGACTGCGGCCGGTGGCAGCATTTTCCTCCAGAATCTCTACTTTCATGCCATAAAGGGCTTCATCGGTGCGGCCTGCATCCAGGTCAGCCCGGGTATACATGGTGCCGATGGCGGTATTAATCAATGCGTAACTCATAATCAGAACTCCTTACTATTAGTGTGGCGGTGGCCCCCAGGGGCAGGGACATGGTGGGCAGGTCGTGACCGCAGGTGTAATTCAGCAAAACGGGCTTGTCCTTGGGCAGCAGGTCATTAAATACCTGTTCCAGGGTGAGGCCGTCACCGGGTTTTTTGGGTACACAGTTGGTGTAGAATCCCATAATAATGCCTGCACAGTCCTCAAACTTACCGGCCAGTCTCATATGGTTCAGCATACCGTCGATACGGTAGGGGGCCTCGTCGATGTCCTCCAGGAAGAGGATTTTGCCCTTGGTGTCAATCTCGTAGGGGGTGCCCAGGGAAGAAGAAACCAGGGACAGATTTCCACCGCACAGGATGCCGCTGGCAGAACCATTTGCCAGAGAGGTAACAGCTGCGGCAGAAGGCAATATACCCTGTAAGCCACCAAACATGGCCTTTTTCAAGTATTCATTGGTATAGTCGTCCAAGCCCTTGCGGATCTCGGTGGAAGGCATGGGAGTATGATAGGTGATGAATCCACAACGCTGGTTAAGGGCTACGTGCAGGGCGGTCACATCGCTGTAGCCGGCAAACCATTTGGGGTGCTGAGCAATCCGGTCAAAGTCCAGCAGGTCCAGCATACGCTGGATACCATAGCCGCCGCGAATGCAGAAGATACCGTCAATGGAGTCGTCTAGGAAGGCATCCATCACGTCCTGGGCACGCTGGGCATCCGAACCGGCCAGATAGCCGTAGGCAAGGGTGCAGGAGGGATATAAAACGGGCTCCAGACCGTAGGTTTTTAGTACATCAACAGACTCCTGCACTTGCTGGGGCAGGCCGCTGTCAGCCAGAGGCGTCTGGGGTGTGGGGCTGGCGGGCGCCAGCAAAGCCACTCTGGCGCCGGCAAATAAAGGTTTTGGTGTAATCATAATAGGTCTCCTTTACAAAAAAGGACTTTCTTTGCCGAAAGTCCTTTTTATTTTATCAATATGCTTTTTCGTAATCGGCCAGTTCCTTGGCGTTTGCCCAGATGAAATGACCGGGACGGATCTCGGTGAAAGAGGGCTTATCTACAGAGTAGTCGTGGATGGAAGGATCGTATACCTTTAGTACCTTACCACGCTCACGCTCCGGATCGGGCATGGGGATAGCGGACAGCAGGGCCTGGGTATAGGGATGCAGAGGATGCTCAAACAATTCTTCGGTCTCAGCCAGCTCCACAATTACGCCCTTGTGTACAACGGCCACGCGGTCGCAGATGAATCTCATAACGGACAGGTCATGGGAGATAAACAGATAGGTCAGACCACGCTCACGCTGCAGCTTGGCCATCAGGTTCAGTACCTGCGCACGGATGGAAACGTCCAATGCGGAGATGGGCTCGTCGGCGATGATGAACTCGGGCTGCATTACCATGGCACGGGCAATACCGATACGTTGACGCTGTCCACCGGAGAACTCGTGGGGGAAGCGGCTGGCGAACTCAGGCAGCAGACCTACGGAGTCCAGAGCCTCAGATACGATCTGAGCACGCTCCTCCTTGGAAACCTTCTTAGGAAGATTCAGCAGACCTTCAGCTACGATGTAGTCCACCTTGGCACGCTCGTTCAGAGAGGCCATGGGGTCCTGGAAGATCATCTGGATCTTACGGGTAACTTCTTTATCCAGTGCACGGCTGATACGGCCATTGATTTTCTGGCCGTCATAGATAATGTCACCGGTGGCGGTGGGGTTAATACGAATGATTGCGCGGCCGATGGTGGTTTTACCGGAACCGGACTCACCAACCACACCAAAGGTTTCGCCTTTGTAGATCTGGAAGCTTACGTGATCTACAGCGGTGAAGGGCTTACGCTTAGAACCAAACTGAACGGTCAGGTCCTTGACGTCCAGCAAGACTTCTTTTTTGTTGTCGGTCATGAACGGGACCTCCTTTCAGCCAGTTTCTTGATATAATAGGGCGGGTCTACCTTGGGGGCTCTGGGATCCAGCAGCCATGTGCGTGCTTTGTGGGTGGGAGTCACCTCAAAGAAAGGCGGACGCTCTACAAAATCGATATTCAGTGCATAGGGGTTACGGGGTGCAAAAGCATCGCCGCGAATTTCCTGATGCAGACTGGGGGGCGTACCCTCGATGGAGTACAGATCCTCGCCCTTAACACCCAACTGGGGCAGAGAACTGAGCAGAGCCCAGGAGTAGGGGTGACGGGGATCATAAAACAGCTCATCACAGGTGGCGACTTCGATGATATCACCGGCATACATTACGGCGATACGGTCGGCCACGTTGGCAACAACGCCCAGGTCATGGGTGATGTAAATGGTGGTCAGCTGATATTTTTTCTGAAGATCTCGGATCAGCTGCAGGATCTGGGCCTGGATGGTAACGTCCAGGGCAGTAGTGGGCTCATCACAGATTAGGATGCGAGGGTTACAAGCCAGGGCAATGGCGATAACTACACGCTGGCGCATACCGCCGGAGAACTCATGGGGGTACTGCTTAGCGCGGCGCTCAGGCTCTGTAATACCTACGTCAGTCAGCAGCTCAACGGCACGTTTATGAGCATCCTCTTTGGACATGGCGTTGTGCAGCAGAACGGTCTCCACCAGCTGGGCGCCGATGGTCTTTAGAGGGTTCAGGCTGGTCATGGGATCCTGCATGATCATAGCGATCTGCTTACCACGGATGGTCAGCCATTCTTTTTCGGTGGTAAATGTGGCCAGATCCACAACCTGAGAAGGATCTTCATCGCTGGTGTGGAAGTTGATGTGGCCGCCGTCCAGGAATCCGTTGGCATCCAGCAGACCTAAGAAGGTCTTGGTGAATACGGACTTACCGGAACCGGACTCGCCTACGATGGCCAGGCTCTCGCCTTTGTATACATCCAAGCTGATATCGCGGATGGCATGAAGAATCTCGCCGCGCAGGTGGAACTTTACATGCAGATTTTCCACTGATAAAATAGGTGTCTTATCCATGTAAACTCCTCCTTAACGATGATTCTTGGGATCAGCAGCGTCAGAGAAGGCGTTACCGATAACATAGAATGAAATAGTAATAATAGAAAGTACGATAGTGGGGAAGATCAGCTGGTAACGCAGGTCGGGGCTGGTCATCAGTGCACGGCCGGTATTTACCAGGTTACCCAGAGAGGGGATTTCCACCGGCAGACCCAGACCGATATAAGTAATAAATACTTCGCTTCCGATGGCGCTGGGAATGGTCAGAGCCATACGCAGCATAATAACGGATACCAGATAGGGCAGCAGGTTCTTAAGGATAATACGGTAGATGGGGGTTCCCAGACAACGGGAAGCCAGATTGTAGTCACGGTCACGGATCATGATGATCTGATTACGGATGAATCGGGCCATACCCAGCCAACCGGTAATACTCATGGAGAAAATCAGAGTACCCATGTTACGATTCAAAATGTAGGACAACAGAATCAGAACGATGGTGGAAGGGATGTTATCGAAAATGTTGTACAGCTCGGTGAAGAAGAAGTCCAGCTTGCGCACATAACCCCACAGCACACCGATAGTGATACCTACAACAGCCTGTACGATGGCTACAACAAAACCGATGAAGATGGAAGTACGGGTACCGGCCCAAATACGGCTCCACAGGTCCTGACCGGCGTTGTTGGTACCAAACCAAAACTCGGAACTGGGCTGCTGGTTACTCATGGCGGCTCCGGATTCTTTGAAATAGATCATGTTGGGATCAGACTGACCGGGCAGCAGGGGCTGAATAAATGTGAACAGCAGAAGACCGCACATAACAAACATCAAGGTTACAGCCAGCTTATTCTGCAGGAATGTACGAAGGGTGGAACGCCAGTAAGAATACTCGGAGAAACCGATACGCTCGGAGTCCTTGGTGTCATGCTTAGCGAAGGAGAAGAGCTCCTTTTCACTCATACCGGAAGCATCCAGACGGGGATCGGAGGGTGTAACTGCGGCATCCAGATCTTGGCGCAGCGCTTCAGCCACATGCTGTTCCAGTTCCTGAGACTTTTGTTCTTTGTAAGAATACTTGGACATCAGCGAGCACCTTCTTTCTTTGCAAATGAGATTCGGGGGTCTACCAGGGTCATGAAAACGTCACCCAGGATCAGACCGATAATACTAATGGTCGCATAAATAATAACCAGAGCCTGAACCAATGTATTATCCTGGGACTGGATGGCGGTAACCAGCAGTCCGCCCATACCGGGGATGGAATACAGGGACTCTACGTAAATAGAACCAACCATGGTTAAAAGCAGGGAAGTGGGGATGTACTGTACCAGCGGAACAAATGCATTACGGAAGACATGCTTCATCATAATGTCCTTGGAATTAACACCCTTGGCGCGAGCCAGTTTAACATAATCCTTATTGGATTCATCCACCATGTATCGACGCAGCCACATACCGTAATATGCGATATCGCCCAGGGACAGCGAGATAACAGGCAGAATCCACGTTGCGGGATTACTTCGCGAGAATAGCATGCTGATACCGAAGATCTGGGTTCCGTACATCTGTATGAAGAGGTAGTAAACCGCAGATGGCACCGCATTGATAAAGACGATAAATACAGTTCCCAGATGATCCGGGAATTTATCTTTACACCGGGCCATTAAGGCGCCCAGTGGAATACCCAAAAGCATGGATAAGGCCATGGAAGCACATCCAAAGGCCATGGAAAGGGGGAATTTGGTGGAAAGGATTTCGGTGATTTCCACACCGGGACGATAACGATTGGAAGTTCCCAGGTCACCCTGAATGATTTCGCCGTAGAAACGGACCAGCTGGGTGGGCAGGGGATCAGTCAGACCCATACGGGTCAATTCGCGCTGGATCTGCTCTTCGGACATTTTTTCGAAATTGCTGAAATATCCTTCGATGGGCATGAGTCGCAGCAGGGAAAATACGATAGTAATTACAATAAATAGTGTGATAAACGAGCGGGCGATTCGTTTTGCCAGATACTTAAGCATACCGGCGCCTCCTTAGAAAAATTACTTCTTGAAAAATTTAGGTCCTTTATAACAAACTATCTGGGCGGCGCAAGTCGACTTGCGCCGCCCAGTAGAAGTTGTTTGTGAGTATTAAAGATTACTTAGCAGATGATGCACGATCCTTCTGCCACTGTTCCAGAGCAGCGTTGAACTCTTCGGTGGACATGGGCTTCTCCAGGATGTGCTGGCCCTTATAACGCAGGGTAGCAATACCGTAAGGAGCATACTGACCTTCGAAGGGGTTCAGGTAGGATGCGCTGTAACCGCCGCTTACGCCGAAGGGCAGTACCATTGCATGCTCGATCAGGAAAGCCTCAGCCTCAGCAAATGCGGCATAACGCTCAGCCAGCTTATCAGCATCAACGATAGCGTTAGCTTCATCAACCATAGCGTAGTACTCTTCTACCAAAGCCATGGTCTCGGGATCTTCACTCTTGTACATGAACTGATAAGAGTTACTGGAACCGAAGGGACCAGCTGCATAGGTCAACGGGTCAGCGTAGTCGCAGCCCCAGTTGGTCTTCAGCAGAGCGTACTTACCGGAACGACGAACCTCACTCAGGAAGTTCTGGGTGGGACCCTGCTCAACGATAATGTCGATGTAGTCGGTACCCAGCAGGCCTTCCAGCTGCTGCTGAATGTACAGACACTCGGAATCCCAGTCAGAGGTGTTGGGGTTGTAGGGCAGCAGAACCTTGATGGGGAAGGTAGCGCCTTCTGCAGTCAGCTCGGTGATAGCAGCATCACGATACTGCTTAGCCAGCTCTTCATCAAAGTAAGCATCCTTGGTATCGGTATTAACGGCCAGAGCCTTAAATACTTCATACTCAGTGTAGTCAGAACCGCCGGCTGCACAGAAGTTCTCAGGAGTGATGGTGTTCTGCAGCAGAGTCTCAGCATTGTTGGGGTCAGAGATCATGGTAGCGCCCAGACGGTTGATACCATGGAAAATGGACTTACGGAAATTCTCATTGTTTACAGCGATCTTCCAGTTTTCGGGCTCATACTGCTCGTCGAACTGAGGATCAAAGTTGAAGCTGAAGAAGTAAGAGTAGTCAGGCATGATACGATCGGGATGAACGTAACCGGCCTTCTCAGGATCTTCCATCCAGCTCTGAGCCATGGTGCTGGTGATGCTGGCATCTTCCAGCTCGCCGCGCAGATACATTTCGGGAGAAATAGTAGAAGCTTCTTTGTTATAGGTGCTCTGGATAGCGGTGATGTAAACCTTATCCTTATCCCAGTAGTTCTCATTCTTCAGCATAGAATAGCTCTCACCAGGCAGATACTCGCTCAGGTAGTAAGCGCCACAGTACAGCAGCTGGTTGTACTGGATAGCGTCCAGTGCTTCAGAGAAAGCATCCCATTCCTCAACAGTCCAGCTAGCGCGGTTGTCCCAATCGCCAACAGCCTTCATGGTCTCAGCAGACATGGGAGCGAAGCAGCCGTAAGTCAGACAGGTCAGGAAGTAAGAGCAGGGAGACTCCAGAGTAAACTCCAGAGTATAATCATCAACGGCACGAACGCCAACTTCATCAAAGGTGGCCTCGCCGCTCAGCATAGCGGATGCGTTCTTGATCATAGCCTCTTCATACATGTAAGCAGCAGAAGCGTTAACGCTCAGCGCGTATTCAGCAGAAGTAACAAAATCGTGAGCGGTTACATTGGCAACAGCCTCACCCTTGTTGTTGTACCACTTGGCATCCTGACGCAGCTTAAAGGTCCAAACCAGGTTGGTGCTGTCAACAGACCACTCCAGAGCCAGACCAGGCTGAATGTTACCAAGAGAATCGTACTCGATCAGCCATTCCTGACAGTTAGCGGGAATGCCCATGTTACCGGTAGATGTGGTGTTCAGATAGTTCAATGTAGAAACATCAGAACCGTGCAGTGAACGATACACAGTCTTTTCGCTGTTGCCGGAGCCGCCGGCGCAGCCTACTGCACTGATGACCATGATGACAGCCAGCATAAGTGCAAAGATCTTTTTCATGTTCCTCTCCTCCATTCTTAATTATAATATGGGTGTTTCCATATTAATTGGAACTTAGTTAATAGTATAGTATTAAATGCCATATAAGTCAAGACTTTTTCAAATAAAAGTGAAACTTTTAAATGGAGAAAATTCATTTTTACGGCTGAGTCCCATGGGTCAGCAAAAAACTTGTGGTTTGAATGTGACGCTCGTAGGCAGGGACGTCGGTTTTCTCGGACAGGAGGCACAAGATAAAGGGGTCTTCGGCAAAAACGATGCCCACATCATGGGTGATGCCGTCATCTTCGCCGGTTTTGTGGGCGATGGGGGTGCCGTGCAGATAGAAAGGCATCTTGCCGTTTAAACGCTGTTTTTTCAGGATGTCCAGCATCTTGTCAGAGTGGGGCAGGGCGCCACAGTAAATCAGTTCCAGCAAAATGCCGATTTCACTGGCAGTAATGCGGTTTTCCAGGCCTCGCTTCTGGGCTTCGCCGTCAAAGAGCAGGCGGGTCATAAGCAGGTGCTTTAACCCCAAAAGCTTCATGCGATCGTTGATATTAGCCATGCCCAGCCGTTTTATCAGCATATTGGTGGCGGTGTTGTCGCTGAGAATAATCATGAGAGTACACAGGTCAAGAGCCGTTACCTGCAGGCCCTCGTGCATGTAGGTGAGCGCCCCGCAGGAGGGTAGTTTGTCCTCATTTTTGATGGTGAAAAGGTCGTTTTCACAAATGCGTCCCTCCGCCACCTGATGGAAAAATTCCACCATGACCGGGATCTTGATCACGCTGGCTGCGATGATGGGTTCGGCGCCATTATACTCAAAAGAAACTCCTGTTTTCAGATTTTTATAATAGATTGCGGTAGTGCCGGGCAAAGCTTCCTGTGCCCGGAGAATCTGTTCATAGTCCATAGCAAAAATCCTTTCTTATTTATATTGTGTTGTGCTCATATTATAAACTTTTTTGGTCAAATTTGCAAGTTGCGGGGAGAAAAAATTCATTTTTGTGTTTAAATTTATGTAAAGCAATTGATGCACGAGGTGAAGTGTATTATAATATAATTGAAGGGTACATATCTTGCAGAAAGCCGATTTGATACAGATGAGTTTCTTGGAGAGTATGATAGGGTTAATGCCTATTGTAAAGGCGCAGGGGCGTTGGATGAAACAGAAGATGTTCTGTATTTCCGTGGTTTCTTTTCTAATTATATAGGGTACTATGATAAAGTGAATGAGATCGGTGGGGTTTTATGTGGAAAACCGGAGTGTTTGCATAACGATAAGACATGTAACGCTTGGGTTTCGCCGAGTCCAAGTGGCTTAAATGTATATGAAGAAAATGAGCAAATGATATATTGGGCGAAAACACTGGAAGGTGAGACTCTTTTTGAAAAAGCCATAGAGATAGAAGAATGGGGGGAGTCCTGGAACAGTACGGTTCTTTTTTGCGGCGGAGATGATATTGCATGAGGAAGTCAATGTTGTAGGATCAAATTCATAAGGAATACAAAAATGCAGAAAATGTACTGTGGTTTCATAGGAAAATGCAGATAATGTACTGCAATGTTATAGAAAATCCGTGAAAATATACTGCGGTGCAGTACAAAATTGCAAAAATTCTATGTAGGAAGGAGTGCTTGTCCGAGGACGGGACTCCTTTTTCATGTACAAAGAATAACAAAACGGGAAGATGAAAGCCATTTGCGTTAAAAGGTTGACAAGTATCCCCAAAAAGAAGTATAATATTGCATATGATGGGAAAATTTCTACATTAATATATATTTAGAAAGGATGATTTTTTAATGCTGGAACTTCAGAATATCTGTTTTTCCGCAGGAGGCCATGAGGACATCTTGAAGGATGTTAGCTTTACCATTCCGGATGATCGCTTTGTGGTCATTACCGGCCCCAATGGCGGCGGTAAGTCCACGGTTGCTCGCATCATCGCCGGTCTGCAGCAGCCCACCTCCGGAAAGATTTTATATAATGGAGAGGATATTACAAATAAGAGCATTACCGAGCGGGCGAAGCTGGGCATTAGCTTTGCTTTTCAGCAGCCGGTGCGCTTTAAGGGAATTACCGTTCGCGACCTGCTGGAGTTGGCCTCCGGCAAGAAGATGGACCAAAATGAGGATCCTTGTAAATATTTGGTGGAGGTTGGTCTGTGTGCGGCCAATTACATTGACCGTGAGGTAAATGACAGCCTCTCCGGCGGTGAGATCAAGCGTATCGAGATTGCCATTGCACTGGCCCGGGGTGCTCAGCTGTCCATTTTTGATGAGCCTGAGGCGGGTATCGACCTGTGGAGCTTCCGCAATTTGATTGGTATTTTCGAACATCTGCAGGAGGAGCTGCATGGTTCTATCTTGATTATTTCACACCAGGAGCGTATTTTGAACATTGCCGACGACATCATCGTGTTGGCCAATGGTCAGGTGCGCAAGGCAGGCCCCAGAGAAGAGGTGCTGCCCACATTGATGTATGAAGAAAGCCGGGCATTTTGTCCGAAGGATAAAAATAATTAATCAGCGATGCTGATTAATTATCGGAATACCTCTTCGTCGGCCTGAGGGCCGCCGATTTTGCTTCGCAAAAGCGAGGTATTCCTGCCAGATGGCAACCGAAAATTGTGAAAATGGTGTGCATGGCAACTGAAAATTGCAAAAATGGTGTGCGTGGCAACCGAAAATTGCGAAAATGGTGTGCATGGCAACCGAAAATTGCGAAAATGGTGTGCATGGCAACCGAAAATTGTGAAAATGGTATGCATGGCAACTGAAAATTGCAAAAATGGTGTGCGTGGCAACCCAAAACTGGGAAAAAGGGTTGCAAAATGGCAATCCAAAACTACAAAAACAGTATGCCAGCACACAGGAAAGGAATAGTATAATGGAAGCAAACGTAAAAGCGATGCTGCAGGAAGTGACGGATCGTACCGACATTCCGGAGAATGCAGCATATAATATCCGTTCTGACGGATCCTCCGCGGGACGGCGCAACACCAAGAATATCCAGATCATTACCAAGACGGATAAGCCGGGTATTGATATTCGTGTGGCCAGCGCCGCCCAGAAGGAAGAAGTATTTATCCCTGCGCTGGTAACCCACAGTGGTTTTTATGATTTGGTATATAATGATTTTTACATTGAGCCGGGTGCGGATGTAACAATCATTGCCGGATGTTCTGTCTGTTCCAATGGCTGCGATGCCTCGGAACATCATGGTATTCATCGCTTCTTCCTAGGGGAGAACTCTAAGGTTTTGTATCTGGAAAAGCATGTGGGTTCCGGTGAAGGCACGGGTGAGCGCATTATTAATCCGGAGACGGAGGTGTACTGCGAGCCCGGCAGCTATATGGAGATCGAAACCACTCAGATTCGAGGTGTAGACTCCACCAATCGTGTGTCCAAGGCGGTGCTGAAGGACAAGGCCAGCATTGTGATCCGGGAGAAGATCCTGACCCACGGCAAGCAGTTTGCCAAGACTGCATTCAGCGTGGATCTGGACGGTGCCGGTTCCAGTGCCCGTCTGATTTCAAGATCCGTCGCCACTGACGAGTCCGTGCAGGTATTTGATTCCAAGATGAATGGGAATAATGCCTGTGCCGGTCACTCTGAGTGTGACGCGATTTTGATGGACAATGGTAAAGTAAGCGCCCTGCCGGAGGTACACGCCAATCATTTGGATGCGCAGCTCATTCATGAGGCATCCATTGGACGTATTGCCGGTGAGCAGTTGATGAAGCTGATGAGTCTGGGTCTGACCGAAAAAGAAGCGGAAGAGTGGATCATCCAGGGATTTTTGAAGTAACCGAAGGGCTACTGGACAGAAAGGCGACGAAATGACAAATGTATTAACGCGATTCTTTTCTACGAAGTATATGGTGAAAGAAAGGGATCGTCTGGGGGACATTCCTACAAGTAAAGAAGGTTACAAGCGGGCCATCAATATGGCATGGCCCTCCATCGTGGAAGCGGTTTTGATGGCAATGGTGAATCTGGTGGACACCCTGATGGTAAGTGGACTGGGTGAAGAAGCCGTGGCGGCGGTTGGTATTGTGGGCCAGCCCCGTATGATTGTGCTGTCCTTGATTTTCTCACTGAACTCCGGTGTTATTGCCGTTGTGGCACGACGAAAAGGTCAGGGAGACCGGGATGGTGCGAACCGATGCCTGAAGCAGTGTATGATGGTGTGTGGCCTAATCTCTATCACATTGGCCACCATTTGTACGATTTTCAGTGAGCCGCTGATGCGGTTTGCCGGTGCCAATGATGATTATCTGCAAGACGCCATGACCTATTTCCGGGTGATCATGCTGGGTATTTTCTTCAATGCCATGAGCCTGACCATCAATGCTGCCCAGCGTGGCGCAGGTAATACGAAGATTTCCATGCGCAGTAACATGACCGCCAATATTGTGAACATTATCCTGAACTATTTCCTGATTAATGGTCACTGGTTCTTCCCCAAATGGGGCGTATTTGGCGCGGCTGTGGCCACCAGCGCAGGTTATGTGGTAGCCTTCTGTATGTCTCTGTATTCTGTTTGTCATAAGTCAGAGAATAGTTTTCTGAGTATCTTCTCCGATGCCAAGTGGCGTTGGGATAAGCCTACTATGGGGGCAGTCATCAAGGTGTCTTCCGGTGCCATTGTGGAACAGCTGTTCATGCGTGTGGGATTCTTCTCCTACGCCAAGATCGTGGCCGGTCTGGGAACCTTGGCCTTCGCCACCCATCAGGTTTGTATGAATGTAATGACCATTTCCTTTGGTGTGGGCGACGGTTTCAATATTGCCTCCTCTGCACTGGTTGGTCAGAGTCTGGGATAGAAGCGTCCGGACCTGGCAAGGCTTTATGCCAGCATTAATCAGCGAATGGCTGTGGTTTGTTCCACGGTATTGGCGATTTTGCTGATTATATTCCGTTATCAGATATTGGGGCTGTTCTCGGATGAAGCTGAAGTAATTCTAAATGGCGGCGTTTTGCTGATCATGATTGCCTGCGTAACCCACGCTCAGACCTCTCAGGTAATTATTTCCGGTAGTCTGCGTGGTGCGGGCGACACCAAGTTCGTAGCCATGTGCTCTGCCTGGAGCATTGGTTTGATTCGTCCTATTTTGGCATGGGCGTTGGCCTATCCTTTGGGCCTGGGGCTGATTGGTGCTTGGTTGTCCATGCTGGTGGACCAGTATTTGAGACTGTTCCTGTTCTTCCGACGATTTAAGGGCGGAGAATGGACAAAAATTAAATTGTAAGGAGAGTATACATAATGAAAGAAATGATTACACAAGATATGCTGGATCAGTTCGAGCAGGAGTTTAAGGCCAACAAGGCCAATCGCGTGGCTATGCGGGCGGTTGTGGCAAATGGCGTGAATGTGTCTGCCATTAACAATGAAGCTTTCCGTACGGAACGCCATCAATTTTCTGTAAAGATTAAGCAGGGTGAGATCACCAATCAGAAGGCCAGTGGCCGCTGCTGGATGTTCGCAGCTCTGAATACCATGCGTTTCCAGGTGATGCAGAACCTGAATCTGGAGACCTTTGAACTGTCCCAGAGTTATCCCCTGTTTTTTGACAAGCTGGAAAAGGCCAATTATTTCTTGGAGAGTATCCTGGAGACTTTGGATGAGCCCACAGAGGGCCGTTTGATTGCCTATTTGCTGTCCGCTCCCTTAAACGATGGTGGTCAGTGGGATATGTTCTGTGGTTTGGTGGATAAATACGGTGTGGTTCCCAAGGATGCCATGCCTGAGTCCATTTCTTCTTCCGCTACCCGGGAGATGGTAAGCTGGATGACCCGCAAGCTCCGTGAGTATGCCTGCGTGCTGCGCCAGGACTATAAGAATGGCGTATCCATGGAAGAACTGCGTGCCCAGAAGGACGAAATGATGAGCACCATTTACCGTATGTTGTGTATCTGCCTGGGTGAGCCTCCTAAGAGCTTTACATTTGAAGTGCGCAATAAGGATGACGAATTTATTCGTGAGACTGCCATTACTCCTCAGGAGTTTTATAAAAAATATGTCAAGCTGAACCTGAACGATTATGTGAGCCTGATCAATGCGCCCACCGCCGACAAGCCCTATGGACATTCTTATACGGTAAAGTTCCTGGGCAGCGTTCGCGGCGGCCGTCCCGTGCGTTATCTGAATGCACCCATTGATGTGCTGAAGCGTGTGGCCATTGCCCAGATGCTGGATGGCGAGCCCGTTTGGTTTGGCTGTGATGTAGGTGCGTTCTCCATCCGTCAGGACGGTATTATGGACATGAACGTGCTGAAGACGGACGAACTGTTTGACACAGAGTGGAAGCTGGATAAGGCTCAGCGTCTGGATTACGGTCAGAGTCTGATGACCCACGCTATGGTATTTACCGGTGTGAATCTGGACGACAATAACAAGCCTAACCGCTGGCGTGTGGAAAACAGCTGGGGTAAGGACGCCGGCAAGGACGGATACTATGTGATGAGCGACGAATGGTTCGACGAGTATATGTACCAGGTGGTTGTGAACCGCAAGTATCTGACCGACGAGGAGTTGGCGCAGTTTGAGAGCGAGCCGATCGCTCTGGAGCCCTGGGATCCCATGGGATCTCTGGCCACTCTGTAAGAATCGGCAAAACGGTCAGTTCGAAACCATCCTGACCGAAAAAACAAAACTACGGGAGATGTAAAATTTATGGACAACAGAAGAAAGCAGATTCGTTATTTGGCACAAGCGGGCGTGATTGGCGCCCTGTATGCAGTCATGACCTATGTGTCATCGGTAATGGGCCTGGCCTATGGCGAGATCCAGTTTCGTATCTCGGAGGCGCTGACCATCCTGCCCATGTTTACACCGGCAGCCATTCCGGGATTGGCCATCGGGTGCTTTATCGGCAACCTGGGCAGTCCTTTTGGTATGGTGGATGTGCTGTGCGGGACAGTGGCCACGCTGCTGGGCTCCATATTTTGTCGCTATGTGCGGCAGTATCGCTGGTTAGCTCCTGCAGGAACGGTCCTGGCTAACGCTCTGATTGTGGGCTTGGAGATCGCCTGGTTCTTGCCAGAGGGGCTGAGCTGGGCCGGATTCGGTGCAGCGGCCTTGTCGGTGGGCATTGGTGAGTTTGTTATGTGCTACGGATTGGGGCTGTCACTGGCTGCATTCGTGGAAAAAACGGGTTTGAAACAGTTGTTGATATAAGAAGTAAGGGTCTGTGAAACTGGTTTTCGCAGACCTTTGGTTTTAACAGGGGGTCATGATGGATTTTATAAAAAAATATCCAATCATCATGATTGGAATTGGGGTTATCGGAATTTCTTTATCTTCTATTTTTGTGAAGCTGTCATCGGCGCCTTCCGGGGTTACGGCGGCTTATCGTTTGTTATGGACGGTTCTGCTTATGACGCCCTCCGTTCTGCTAAAAAAAGAAACCCGGCGTGAGCTGGGCGGTACATCTTGGCGGGTAGTGGGAATATCCATCTTGTCGGGCGTTTTTCTTGCCATACATTTTGTTCTGTGGTTTGAATCCCTGGCGCATACGTCGGTGGCCAGCTCTACCACGCTGGTGTGTACGGAAGTGATCTGGGTGTCGTTGGGGTACTGTATTTTCTTAAAGGGTAAGTTGTCTTTTAAAGCGGTAATGACCATCGCCTGTGCGTTTTTGGGCAGTACGGTGATTGCAGTATCCGATAGCGGCAGTGGAAGACATTTGTATGGCGACATGTTGTCGCTGCTGTCAGCCATTGCGGTGGCGGTGTATATGCTTCTGGGCAATGTGGTGAGAAAAAATACGTCTACGACAGTGTATACATATATTGTATATTTGTCCTGCGCGGTCTGCCTTGTGGCGTTTTGCGGAGTGACTCATACTTCCCTTGTGGGGTATGGTGGAGTATCGGTGCTGGTGGGACTGCTGCTTGCCATATTTTCCACCATACTTGGGCACAGTATCTTCAGTTGGTGCCTTAAGTATTTTTCTCCGTCCTTTGTTTCCGCATCAAAATTGCTGGAGCCGGTGGTTGCCGCTTTGATCGCAATCCCTGTTTTTGCGGAGTATCCCAAGCCGCTTACTATTCTTGGCGGCGTAATGATCATATTGTCCGTATGGTATTATTCCAGAATAGAAAAACCGCTGTAGTCTTCAGGCTGCAGCGGTTTTTGTGTGATTATTTTTGACCTCGCACCACCATAATGATGGAAACAGAAGTATCCCATTGTTTGTCGCCGTGATCGTACTGGGCGATACGCTGGTCGTATCTGGCGTTGATTAGCCCCTTCATTTCGTTGGCAGCTTGTTGGGTGACATGCTCCGGCATGGAATATAATGCCGAATCAACGGCGTCCAGTGCAGTGCAGCGGCCTGCATTGATGATATCGTGGGCCAGTTCGCTGGAAAACTTGGGGTGATCCGGTGTCAGATCGGCCACAACAAAACCGGTTAGGACGTGGTCAAATCCGTATTTTTCCATGGCGGCAGGCAGTTCGGCCTCGCTCATAGGATACTGACAAACGGCGTATTTGGTCATGGAATCATCAAAGGGCTCCAGTGTTTTCCAAAATTGCTTCTCGTACTCTGTAGGGGACAGGCATGGGGCGCTGCTGTGCAGACCGCGGCGGGAGGAAAGTACCAGACAGATGCCGCTGGGTTTTAATACCCGGCGTTGCTCACTGTAAAAAGCACTGGGCTCGATATGTTCACTGACGGTATTGGAGATGGTGACGTCAAAAGTATTGTCGTCAAAGGGCAGGGCTGTGGCGTCCCCTTCAAGGAACGTAATGCCGGATTCGTTTTTCTTTGCGAAGCGGATAAATTCGCTGTCTCGGTCGATGGCTGTGATTTGGGCCTGGGGATACCAGCGGTGAAGGGCGCCAGCCAGAGCGCCGGGGCCACAGCCGATTTCCAGGATCTTTAGCGGTTTATCTTTATCCAGGGCAAAGAGGGGTTCATATTGCGGGGCAAACATGTCGTCAAAGCGTAGTTTTCGGGAGTAATAGAGGGTGTTTATACCCTGTACATATTTTGACCAAGTGATATTCATGGTAATCACCGCCTTTCTATATATATACAAAATCAGCCGTTCAACAGCCAGTTTGCTTCTTCTTGTGTTAAATGAAGGTCCAGGGCCTGGGCGCAGGAGAAAATGCTGCGCTCGCTGGAGGCGTTCACCAAGGGGAAAATGTTTTGAGGCTGTGCCAGCAGCCAGGCAAGGCAAATGGTGGCGACAGAAGTTTGCTTTTGATCCGCCATGATCTCTGCGCGATGGAGACGAGCCAGGTTTTTGTCGCAATGATATTCTTGAATGGGCGCCCAGGGAAGACATTCTTCGATGGGTTTATTGCCGTCCGTACGGAATTTTCCGGAAAGGTAACCGCGGCCCAGGCTGGAATAGGCAAAAGTGGGCATTTGGTTGTCTGTCAGCCACTGGCGATAGTCTGCACTTGCATCTCCGGAGAGGGTAATGCTGGCGCCCCAAGGGTCTCGGGTGAATTCTGCTAAGCAGTAATTGGGATTTGTAACAGTAAAACCATTCAAACCGTGGGCGGCAGCATAGGCGTTTGCGGCAAGAATTCGGTCCAGACGCCAGTTGGAACCGCCAAATTGTCCGATGATTCCCTTGGCCTGGAATTCGTTCAGAACCTCTACGATTTCATCCACGGGCTTGGAGATGTCGTCCCGATGCAGAATGTATAAATCCAGATATTCCGTCTGAAGCCGCTCCTGGGAAAGCTTGATTTGCTCCCGAATGGTATCGGCGGAGAAAACATCGGGGTTATTGTTATAGGTTTGACAGGGATTGCAGCCCTTGTCCAGGATGACCATATCCTCCCGATGACCGCGCTGCACCAGCCATTTACCGATATATGCTTCAGAATTACCGTAGGAGTTGGCGGTATCAATTGTGCGAAAACCTGCTTCATAAGCCATGTCCAGAACTTCAATGGCAAGGCCGGGATCGTCGCCGGAGAGCTTATGATTGGTACCAAATACCAATGTGGAGAGGGGCTTTTGAAGGCCGGGTATCTGCTTGTACTGCATGAATTACTCCTTTTGTTTGTGGGGAAGTTATCGGTTTTGAGTTTCGTTATGGAATTTCTCGGCGTAGGCATTTTGTAAAGCCTCCACCAAATGGCCGGCGCTTTGGGGAAGGGATTGTCCATTGATGGACTCAGCTCGCAGACACAGGGCGGTGGAGCTGGCCACCAGAATCTCATCTGCATCCAAAAGTTCGGGGAGAGAGATGATTTTTTCCTCTGTGGGGATACCCAATTGAGCGGCCAGCTGCAGGATATGCATGCGGGTGATGCCGGGGAGAATCAGATTATCCAGGGGCGGGGTCTTCAGCACGCCATCCTTAATTATCAGCACATTGCTGTGGGCGCACTCGGTAACCCGATCGCCGCGGTGCATAACGGCCTCGGTACAGCCCGCTTCTTCCGCCTTTTGAGCGGCCATAACACTGGGAATCAGGTTCAGGGTTTTGATGTCGCAGTGGAGGAAACGGGTATCCTCCAGGGTGAGCAGACGATGGCGGAAGGTCTTCATATCCTTCATCTTAAAGGGCTTAATGGTAATCATCAAATTGGCCTTGGCGGCAGTGGGGAAGATATGTCCCCGGGGAGCAGTGCCACGGCTGGTTTGCCAGTAAAGCATCAAAGGTTCATCCGTATCCATGGCATCCACCATTTTGTAGAGTTCGGTCTTTAATTCGGTCCGAGTCATGGTGAAGGGAATCTGCAGGGCAGTGAAGCTGCGCCAGAAACGATCCATATGCTCTTCTAAAGAGAAAATGACGCGGTTTTGTACCAGCATAGCTTCGTAAACTCCGTCACCAAAATAGACAGCGCGATCATTCATAGGGACGGACATCTCATCCAGAGGGCCGATTTTGCCATTATAATATCCAAGACTTTGCATTGGTAAAAGTATCCTTTCCTTTGTATTTATTATGTATCATCATACCACAGTCAAAGCAATATTGCAAATCATTTTGAATCGTGTTATAATAAAAATAAGATTAGATACAGGAGGTTGTATGTAGTGAAGCTTCATTTATTAACTCCCCCGGCGGCGCAGACTGCGGATAGCATTGCCGTTGTATGGGACAAGCAGGGACAGGATAAAACATATACGATTTTTCTTGACGGAGAAAAGATTGGGAGTTGCCAGTGTACGGACTATACCATTACCGGTCTGCAGCCGGATACTGAGTATGTGATCGAGGTGCAGTCGGAAATGGCGGCAGAGTCCATTAAGGCAAAAACGCGGAAGTTGACCAAAGTGCTGGATGTGACGGAGTTTGGTGCAGTGGATGATGGCAAGACGCTGAATACAGAAGCGATTCAGCTAGCCATTGATGCTTGTCCGGAGAATGGTATTGTGAAGATTCCCGCGGGAACTTTCCTGAGCGGAGCCATTTTCCTGAAGAGTGATATGACACTTATGCTGGACGAAGGAGCAGTTTTATTAGGAAGTCCCCACACCAAAGATTATCCGGTGAAGGATTATTTTTTTGAAGGACGGTCGGAGAAGTGTTATGCCAGTTTGATTAACGGAAGCAATTATGACGGCAGTCGTATGAAGAATATTGCTATCGTAGGAAAGGGCAAAATTGATGCTAACGGCAGTAAGTTGATGAAAGAAGAGCTGGCGGAGAATCTGGGTTCTCGTGGACGGGCCATCTGTATTTTTGAGACGGATAATTTGTACCTGTATGGAATTACTGTGAAGCAGTCTCCCGCATGGTGCGTACATTCCATCTATTGTGACGGAGTTACCATGAATCAGATCCATGTCCGCACAAAGACCGATGAGGATGGCACCCGCTATGAGGGTATTTATAATGGTGATGGTATTGACCCGGATTCCTGTCAGAATGTGTATATTATTCACAGTGTGGTTGCCAGTCAGGATGACTGTATCGCCGTCAAGTCCGGCCGCGATGAAGAAGGTCGGAGAATTGGTGTTCCGTCAGAAAATATTCGTATTACCAACTGTCGTTTCTTGAGTGGTTTTGGTGTGGCTATGGGCAGTGAGATGTCCGGTGGTGTGCGCAATGTACTGGTGCAGGATTGTGAGTTTATTGACACATTTAGTCTGGCCAGTGTAAAGAATCGTCGTGGTCGCGGCAGCGTGATCGAGAATGTGGTGTATGAGGATATTACCTTTGTTAATAACAATACCGAACACCTGGATACCAAGTGGTTCAAGGGTGGCATTTATGTAGATCAGTACTACGGATGTGATGATGTTGATGAAATGACGGAGAAAGACGTGTGGGAAGGCACGCCAACAATCCGCAATATTTATTTTAAGAATATTACCGCGGATACTATCGTAAGCTCTGCCATTTATCTGGTAGGTCTGCCGGAGATGCCGCTGAAAAATATCTGCTTTGAAAATGTGCAGGCTGCGGGCAAGTGGGGGTTGAAGGCTTATAACATTCGAGGCCTGAAGATGGAAAATGTGAGTGTAACTGCAAGGGAAGGCGAAACTTTCCGGATGCATAATGTGGAGAACGAGGAATTATGATGAAGTTAACTTATGACAAGGCTCAGTTGGAAAATTGGATTGACAAGATTGTAAAGCGCACCATGCGCATGGACATGACCTGGGACTGGCCCTGTGGCGTGGCCTATTATGGAATTAGCCGGGCTTATAAGGCCACCGGTAAAAAGGAATATCTGGATCTGATCAAGGATCGGGTGGACGAGTTTATCGAAGTGGGTCTGCCGGAGAAGTGGAATGTGAATGCCTGTGCCATGGGTCATTGCTTAATCACTTTGTATCAGGAGACCGGTGATGAGCGTTACTGGGATCTGGTGAAGAGTAAGATTGCTTATCTGCGTCAAGACGCTCTGCGTTTTGCAGACAGCGTGCTGCAGCACACCGTATCCTCTAAAAATGATTTCCCGGAGCAGTGCTGGGCAGATACTTTGTTTATGGCCGCTTATCTGATGCTGCGTGTGGGTGTTATTGAAAAGGATGAGGATTTGATCAACGATGCTTTGAATCAGTATTACTGGCACATCGAATATCTGCAGAATAAAGAGACTAGCTTGTGGTATCATGGTTACAATAATGTACATAAGGATCATATGTCTGGTTTTTATTGGGCACGTGCCAACGCCTGGGCAGCCTATACCATGTCCCAGGGATGCAAGGGATTACCTGAGTGGTATTTGTATCCCAAGTGTATGCACATGGCAAGCTCCGTTAGCGAGCAGCTGTCTGCGCTAAAGCTGGTACAGACGGAGAACGGTATGTGGCATACGATTTTGGATGATGAGGGATCTTATGAAGAGATCTCCGCCTCCTGCGGTATTGCGGCGGCTATGGCCATCCGCAAGAATCCTCTGCATACCAAGTATGTACAGCGGACTCTGGATCATCTGGGCGAGCATATTTCTGAGGATGGCCGCGTGCTGAACGTATCCGGCGGAACCGCTGTTATGAAGGATCGGGAGGGCTACCGCAACATTCCCAAGGTTTGGATTCAGGGCTGGGGACAGGGCTTGGCACTGGCTTTCCTGGCTGAAGTGTTAGAGAATGGCAGCTCCGAAGTGGGCGGTGTGATTTAAAATACTAGGGTCAAAAGGTCATATGAAAGGGGTTGTGAAATTTTCACAACCCCTTTTTGAGTTTGGAGAAACTAGCTGCTTTTGTGAGATTATAGCTAGAAACTAGCTGCTTTTGTGAGATTATAGCTAGAAACTAGCTGCTTTTGTGAGATTATAGCTAGAAACTAGCTGCTTTTCCGAGATTTCCACTAGTAAAAAAGCTGTGAAAAATGAGTTTTCAATTTTCACAGCCTCGGTTTTCTGTTTTTAATTTTGTCCAATATCAAAATAACGCAGTACGGTGAGTACGATACCAAAGGTGCAGTAGATGTCAACTACCCAGCCAATAACCTTAAAGATAAAGCCGATCAGCGGGATTGCACTCAGCAGACCCAGTACAAAACCTACGACTGCAGCTGCCACGATGTAAATTACCAGAGAAACAATCAGGGACTTGGTGTCTTTGGCATTTACGCTGGCAGTAAAGGGGAAATACTTTAATAACTGTGCCATAATCATGTCCTCCTCAGTAAGATTTGATTATAGAATAGCACGATTTGGAGTCAGTGTCAAGAATGGAAAAAGGTTTAAATGAGGCTGAAAGGCATATATTATTCCAAACAACTTGTGAGGAGTAATTTATGCCCAATAATATTGATAGCGCATTAATGGCGGCTTTCGGCCTAACCCGCCAGCAGTTGGAAGAAACGGATGAACTGCAGATAGGGTTCATGCCGGAAGAAGACCGCTTTGAAGTGGTGGTGCGATATAATGGCGAGTTGGGAAATATACTCCGTCAAATTCCGGGCGCCAGGGGCGAAGCACTGACAGGCCGCTACGCTATTCTAACATTGACGGAGGAACAAATATTTCAAATCGCTGACTTGCCGCAAATCGAATATGTGGAAAAGCCCAAGGCACTGCTGGCTAGCGATGTGGGAGCCTTACGCGCGTCCTGCATCCCTACAGTGCAGCTGCCAACCACCTATGATCTGCACGGTGCGGGGACACTCGTTGGCATCATGGACTCCGGCATCGACTATATGCATCCGGCGTTCATCACGCCGGAAGGAGAGAGTAGGATCGCTGCACTTTGGGATCAAACCCTTGACGGAGAACAGTTTTTTACAAAGGAGCAGATTACAACTGCAATAAGGTCCAGTGATCCCTATTCTGTCGTGCCCAGCAGGGATACCTTGGGACACGGTACCCAGGTGGCTGGCATTGCGGCGGGCAATGGTCGGGGAGGTGATGGACGCATCAAAGGTGTGGCGGATCAGGCGGAGTTAATCGTAGTTAAACTGACGGAGAATCCTGGTTATGGCTTCTCAAAAACCACTTCTGCCATGCGGGCCCTCAAGTATATTATTGAAACTGCCCAGGCAATGGGCAAGCCGGTGGCGGTGAATGTGAGTATGGGGACGAACATGGGTGGTCATGATGGCCAGTCCTTATTCGAAAGTTATATTGATGATTGGAGTACCAGATGGCTTAATTCCCTTGTGATAGCGGTAGGAAATGAAGGCAATGCTGCTCGTCACACCAGCGGTGTTTTGACGGAGGGGGAACAGGACAAGATTGAGGTGAACGTAGGGGAAGGGCGGAGCAGCATATTGTTTCAGATTTGGAAGGAGTTTGCAGATCGCTTCTATATTAATGTGACTTCTCCCAGTGGTCAGAACACCGGCTTTGTCCGAGATGGGAGTGGTGCCTTCGTGACAATCATTGACGGAACACAGGTGTTGATCTATTTTGGCGAGCCCAACCCTTACTCTGGTGCATCCACTATATTTATCAACTTGTTTTCGGAAGGAACGGTTCGTCCCGGGTTGTGGAGTATCTACCTGCAAGGCGCTTCTGTCCTTGACGGAGAGTATAATATCTGGATGACGGGAGTTGACGGAAATCGGGGCGATACATATTTCCTAACTCCGGATGTTCAAACCACAATTACCATGCCGGTGACGGCTCGCTCGGTGCTGGGAGTAACGGCATACAATCATGTGACGGGAGCCATTGCACCCTTTTCTGGACAAGGGTATTCCAGAACGGGACAGATTATCCGTCCGGACTTGGCAGCGCCGGGGGTGGATGTGCTCACAGCCGTGTCTGGCGGAGGGTATGGGGAGGCCAGCGGTACCAGTATTGCCGCGCCCTTCGTAACGGGAGCGGCGGCATTATTGATGGAGTGGGGTATTGT